>JAZGCR010000200.1:0-5276 GCA_036477105.1 Nitrosomonadaceae bacterium
AGGCATTGACCATATTAATAAAGTATCCGAATACAACAATATTATTTAACAACATTAAGGAGAAAACTATGGGTAAAGCCATCCATCACGTCAATGACAATACGTTCGAGAAAGAAGTACTACACGAAACCTATCCTGTCTTGGTGGATTACTGGGCAGACTGGTGTGGTCCGTGCCGAATGATTGCGCCAGCTCTGGAGCAAATTGCTCAGGACTATGTTGGCCGTATTAAGGTAGCAAAGCTGAATGTGGATGAAAATACACAAACAACGATGAAATATGGAATTCGTAGCATTCCAACTTTGATGCTATTTAGAAATGGTGAGATCACTGCTACACAGGTTGGTACGTTATCCAAAGGGCAGTTGATGTCGTTTATCGAGGCCAACGTTTTACACTAATTTTTTTGCCTAGTTACAGAACGTACGTTATGGAATACATAATTTTTTAATTAACAGCAAAGGAGAAAATAATGAGTAATCAATTAAAAAATAAATTAGCAACTATGCAAAGTGGTAATAGCGGCACTGGAATGACAACAGTTAAATTGATTTACCTATTATTTATCAGTACTTTAGCTGGGTTATTTTCGTTGTCAATCAATGCAGCCGAGCCAGCGAATACAACTTTTAAAGTTGATTCAGGTTACTACGACGGTAGCTACGGCAGAGGGGCATATTGGGTAACGAAGGGACTCTATAGCTCAATATTTAGTGTCGGCGGCAAAGGTGTAATTGATACTGATGCGCCAAACTCTAATACGAACAAATTACCGGACTTGAATCATGAAGGTGCTGACAAGCCTGTGAAATACTTTATTTACAGTTATTACCACTTGGGCCATACCAGTGATTCTTCCCAAATTGGCCACGATGTGATTCGAGCAGAGCATGCACTTATAACCCAGAATCTACAACTATCCAGAAGGATCCGGGTAAGAATTTCTAGGATTGTGCAATCAGGAAGCATCAGTCAGGTATAGGCCAACAACATTTTCTAACAACTTTTAGGAGAAATAATATGAATAATTTTGCAGTAATAGTGGCATCGGTACTTGCCGCGTTGTTTCTGGGTGCAGCAGTTTTGGGATTTATCCCGAATCCGTTGCTCGGTCAAAACGCATTATTTGTAACCAACACAGCCCACGATCTCGTCCATCTAGCTTCAGCTATTGGGTTTGTCATTGTTGCCGTACTGGGTGAGAAAGCATCTGTTTGGTTCATGCAGGCATTTGGAATATTTCACATATTGATCGGCTTAATTGGATTTGTGACACTTGGCTCGCAATCAGAAGGACATTTATTAAACATCATCCACATTAACTCGTTCGATAACTTCCTGCATCTTGGCTCGGGCATATTAATTGTCGCTGCCGGTTGGATCTTGAGAAGCTACCAGCATAGATTCATATTTGCTAATCGGACAGCCTGGTAGTTGTACAAGTCCAATACGATACAAATTACCTTAACAACTAACGATTCCCAATCTTAATTGGAGATTTAGATGATGAGTTACTACCACACAACCAATATTGACAACCAAGAACGAAAAGAGAGGAAGAAACCAATGAATACACACCAAAAAACAGCAATTATCACCGGGGCAGGCAGCGGTATCGGCCTAGCCGTAGCCGAAGCATTTGTCCGAGAAGGCACCAATGTTGTTCTTAACGGACGCACTAAAGACAAACTTGTTCGTGCTGCGATGCAGATTAACCATCCAGATCAGCTTACCATCGTCCCAGGTGATGTTAACCATCTTGAATCAGCCGACCAGCTTATCAACGCGGCTGTGGAACGTTTTGGTAAAATTGACATTCTCGTAAATAACGCAGGTATCTTCCACACCAAGCCATTCACAGAATACACCATCGAAGAGCTTGACACCTTTCTTGGCTACCTACGTGGAACCTTTGTGCTTACACAAATGGCAGTGAGGCAAATACGAAAACAGGGGTATGGCGGGGCAATCATCAATATCGGTACAGTTCTGGCCTCCAACGGCGTATACGATCTTCCTTCAAGCGCACCGATTGCTGCCAAAGGGGGCATCATGGCGTTGACAAAAAATCTATCTGTCGAATTAGCGACAGACAACATTCGTATCAATGCAGTGGCGCCTGGTGTTGTTCCTACACCTCTATACGGTGAGCTTTCTAACGAGCAGCTTGAAGCTCTTAATAGCATGCAACCACTTGGTCGCTACGGTACACCAAAGGATGTTGCCGATGCTGTTCTTTATCTAGCCAACGCAAAATGGGTAACCGGCGTGATTTTGCCAGTCGATGGCGGTGTAGATGCCGGAGGTGATGGGACATACCATGTGATGAAGCAAGAAGGCATGGAAACTGTGGCAGCCTAAAACATATAGTTCACAAAAGATTGGTTACGCCGCTTTCCATGCAATCCAGCATCGCCAGGTATTTGTACAACGGGCGTAACGAGCAATCATGACTTCAAGACAATCAAGATAGAACTACCGTCAGCAATTTTATTGTTGACGGTAGTTTAATTACATAACAGTTTTTAGGTAGTAAGGTAGCTTTTTATGAAAAAACACGCGGTTGCACTAGCTTCCAAAGCAATCCGATAACATCCAATCATTCTGGGGGTAGTATTGGGGATACTTCAAAGAAATTAAGCCAGCTACTCTTCGGATAGTATTATGATTAATAAGGTATTGTATGTTACGAGTTCGATTCCCGCTGCCGATTCTTCATCTGCTTTGTGCCAAAAGTGGACATTCGTAATAGTCTAAGCACATCTTTTTTTAAACACAAAACTCCCTCGACTAATGTCGAGGTTTTTCTGTTTGCTACTTCCCTTATGCTTTTTCTCTTTCCGTGAGAATTCAAGTCCAGCAAGACTGGTACCCAAAAGGGCGAGGATTGCGAAAACATCTCAGATAGCAATTACTCCATCATGACTACTTGGCCACCGGTGTAGTCGTGGATGGCATCCGAATCCTGTAGCCATATATTGTTGGCACTTATAAATATTTACAAGTTTGTTGTCATCCATAGCTAAATATCCGTTATGGGTCGAAACCCGCTCTTCGCTAATGGCTACTTTGCGCTAATAGCTGTTACTCAAATAAGTCATCATTGCAAGTTCGGCTTACTATATTTAGCAGAGTATTACACCCAAACTCTATTCGTCGGTATTATGTATACACTGACAGATGGAGTATGAGGACATAAATAGATTTGGGCGTTCCACCTTGAAATTAATTTTCTTTCCAAATAAAACAACTGGCAGGAAGCCATGGCCATAGGACAAGAACGTACGCTGGCCCTTATTGAGTACACTCAACAAACCGCCTTGATGCAAGATAAGCCTACGTCCAATGTTACGGCTCACATGTTTCATCGGCACGAGAACAGCCTTGCGGGACTTCCAGGAGTACACCTAAATGTTTCCCTTGAAGACAGAGAAGACGAAGTTTGGCTCGTAGTAAACAGACTACATGAAACCAAACCACCAGAACCTACAACCAATTTCCTTAAGGCTTGGATAAAACTATCTAATACACCTTTTGAGGAACCTGAACTCAAGGCCCATATTGAGATCCAGGAACTAATCGACCTTGGGTTGGAGGTGCTTCCTGAGCTAGATAGTGATATTGAGGATTCAGAGCCTTTTAATCCAAAACAGCTAGTTTTTTTAGATACTTTTGAAAATCGAGATGAGGTTAAAACTCATCTAAAAGTTTACGTTAATAATCTTTGGTCTCCGTGGGCTATCAATGAAAAAAGTCGACGAGAGTCCATTGGTTTCTACGCTACATTGTTTACCCTCAAACAGCAACTTGAGGACTCAATTGTAGAATCTCAACTTGAACTGGTATGGGGAGTAGGTATCGCTGTATGGAAAATGGGCGATGTCTCCGTAAGCTATCCGTTGGTATCCAGGCTAGTTGAGCTTTCTTTCAACGAACTTACGATGGACATTGTGGTAAGGCCTCGTAATATTGATTCCCGGATGGAACTTGAAATATACCCCGCTGAGTATAACCAAGCCGTAACAAATCTAGAACATATTGCTAAAGATTTTTTCTCACGCACCCAAAGGGTAAGACCTCGTGATATTGACTCCCGACTGGAGCTTGAAATGTACTTCTCTGAGTATAACCAAGGCGTTACAGATCTAGAGCGTATTGCTAAAGATTCTTTCTCACGCACCCAAAATACCTTTTCACCATTTGACAGGGCATCATTTGAACCGTTATTAAGATTGGCTGTAACACATCTCGATTCACAAGGAGTATTTTGGCCAACTCAAACTACCCCTGATGATCGAGCTTTACCTAAAGCAGATAATGCGCTCAAAGTAACCGATACTTGGGTGCTTTTTGCCAGACCACGTAGCAACAGCCTTTTTATCCAAGACTTAGATAGACTCAAGAAACAGGTTGAAGAATCCTTAGAATTACCATCTGCACTCACCGCTATTGTGACCGATCCCGCAACAAAGCGAACTGAGAGAGAATTACCCAGTTTCCGGGGTCTGTGTAATGTGCACAGATCTACTAGAGAAAGTTCTAATCTAACTAAAGCTTCAGATCTTTTCTTCCTAAAACCATACAACAAGGAGCAGGCGCGCATCATCCAGATGCTTGAACACTCGCCTGGAGTAGTAGTGCAGGGGCCTCCTGGTACTGGAAAAACACACACCATTGCAAATATCATTGGTCACAGCTTGGCACAAGGTCACAGGGTGCTGGTCACATCAATGCGTGTTCCAGCGCTTGCTGTTCTGCATGAACACTTACCCAAAGAGATTCAACCACTAGCCATAAGCCTTCTGAGTAGTGAGAAGGAAGGCATGAAGCAGTTTGAATGCGCAGTTGAAAAAATCGCTGCTGAAATACAGGGCATTGACCGAACTTCACTTGGCCGGGAAATATCGTTGCTGGAATCTCATATTGATAGTCTTCATGGTGGGCTTGTCAAAATTTATCGCTCAATATCTAAATGGGCATTTAGCAATCTTAGCAAGCTCGACATCGACGGTGAATTGATTGATCCCCTGGATGCTGCTAAAGAACTTGTTCGGAAGAAAGTCAGCTTTGAATGGATAGATGACGAGCTAACCATCAGGCGGGAGCATGCCTCTCAGTTTACTGACAACCATATTATCGAGTTGCGTAAAGTCCGGCGCCTATTGGGTAAGGACCTGGATTACTTAGGCAAGAAACTTCCGCAGATTTCCGAATTTCCTGATTCTAGGGATCTGCTCAAGGTACATCAGGATCTCTCTCAGTTAAGTAAACTGAAA
>JAZGCR010000201.1:0-8378 GCA_036477105.1 Nitrosomonadaceae bacterium
TAGTGGTACCCACCCTTGTTACTAGTGGTACCCACCCTTGTTTCTAATTGGCTCGCGCGCGTACAACCTGAGATAGTCTTAGGGGTATTTCCTTATTACCTTCTTATGCCTGTTTCTGGGTAGTGCCCTGAGCCTTATTAGCGTCTTTTTTATCTTCAGTAGGGGGTAACCTACCCTAGCCCCGAATATCTTGCATATTATTACCCGTATCCATGACGGGATTTAATGCTTTATTTACTCGTAAGGTAGCAATATGGTAGCAATGGCAGGATATAGACCTAGGTAGCTAATACTATGTATTTGTTATAACTGTATTATTTATAGGATTTTAGCCTTTGACCAAGGGTTACAACAGAACAGGGTCGTAAAAGCAAGATAGGAAGAACTCTCAACTGTGTTCGATGTGATAGATTTGAGTTGCCAAATGGTTTTGTTACGTATAATAAAACACCGATTTTTACCGAAGAATCCTTGCCTGCTGGTTTGAAGAACGATCACTCGACGAAAACAGGAATTTGGGCAAAAATCATTGTTACAAAGGGTAAACTTCGATATCGTGTAGATACTTTAGGAACAAATGTGGAATTATCTCTGGATAAATTTGGAATTGTTGTGCCTGAAGTGCTGCATAGTGTGGAACCTTTAGGTACGGTTCACTTTTTTGTCGAGTTCTACAAGAAACCAGATCACTTCACCTAACGATTTAATCAACAAAGATAGAAAACGCTACTTAGCCTCCCACACTAGATACATGATTACAAGATAGATCAAAGCCTTCAATGTGAGCGTAAAAGTATTTCTTTGCTCTGCTTAAAAATATGTATGAGATCCGCATAATGGAAGAAATTGTTATCGTAGCCCAAGTACGTCCTGCATATCAAACAAACCAGTTTGCTTGTGCACTAGAAAACGGGCAGCACGTAACGCACCCACGGCGAAAGTTGCACGACTACTAGCCTTATGAGAAATCTCAATACGCTCGCCAGTACCTGCAAACATCACTGTGTGATCACCAACTATGTCTCCGCCGCGTACGGTAGCAAACCCGATGGTGGAAGGTATACGTTCGCCTGTGACTCCCTCCCGCCCATATACTGCAACTTCCGAAAGATTTCTTCCAAGTGCCTGCGCTACTACTCCGCCCATGTGCAAAGCAGTACCTGAAGGCGCATCCACTTTGTGGCGATGATGGGCCTCAATGATCTCAATATCGTAACCTTCATTTAGTACTCTGGCTGCCATATCCAAAAGTTTGAAAGTAACGTTTATTCCCACACTCATGTTAGGCGCTAATACGAGCGCAACATCTCTTGATGCTGCCTTGAGTACCTTTTTTTGTTCCACTGAAAAACCAGTGGTCCCAATCACCATTTTCACTCCCTCAGTACGGCAGATTGAAAGATGCTCGAGCGTTCCTGCAGGACGGGTGAAATCAATCAAAACATCACAGCCAGGAAGCACGGCAGAGAAATTATCGGTAATAGCAATACTACAAGGGGCACCAATTAGCTCGCCCACATCCTTCATAAGGTATGAATTGCCAGTCTGCTCTAGGGCCGCAGATAGACGCAAATCCAAAGCCTGTGTAACAGCCTTCAACAGGACCCTTCCCATGCGGCCCGAGCTTCCAGCAACAGCAATATTCAATGTCGTCATTTGTATGCCTACAAAGTTATTTTTGCAGTATCTCGTAAAAAATTCTTTACCTTTCCTATTAATCTGCCTCTATACCATCTGCAATTCCAGGTGGAGGTGGAGGCAAAACCTGTTCCGTACTAGGCACGGTTGGTTCTGGTGAAAGTGTCGCGTCGTGTTTTTCTTCTATAGCAAGTATCGTGGGCACGCCCTGTTCAGAACTAGGCATGGTTGGTTCTGGTGAAAGTATCGCATCCCGTTCTTCCTCGGTAGCAAATTTAGCGGGCGTAAGTAATTGATGTGAAACAGAAGCGAGTGAGTCTGAAAAATCACCCTCGGTCCGCACCAACTTGTCATCTTCGAAAAACACTGTTAGCTTATATTGTTCAATTAGCATACCATGTTGCTCAAGGCGGTAAACATAATCCCAACGATTGTTATGAAAAACGTCGCCAATCAACGCAGAACCAAGCACAAAGCGAACTTGTGATCTAGTCATGCCAGGTTTCAGCTTATCCACCATTTTCTGGGTTATAACGTTACCCTGTTGCACATCAATTTTATAGAGCACAGATGGTACGGACGAGCACCCGGCTGTAAGTAACAAAACAAGCAGCGTAAATATTTTTGCGCGCATCGCGGCAACATATGTATTCAAAGCAGATTTAGCATTATATAATAAAGCAATTAATTTGCAGGGCGGATATAACTATGAGTAAGCCAAGCGATCTTAAAACCATGGGCCTTAAGGCCACACTGCCACGACTACGAATACTCACTTTGTTTGAAACTGATGTGATACAACATCTATCAGCGGAAGATGTATATCGATCTTTGATAAGTGAAGGTGAGGATATCGGCCTTGCTACTGTCTATCGAGTATTAACACAGTTCGAACAGGCCGGGGTTTTGACACGCCACCACTTTGAAAGTGGTAAAGCAGTATTTGAACTTAATCGTGGCGATCATCACGATCACCTAGTGTGCCTGCAATGTGGCCATGTTGGTGAGTTCTATGACGAAGAGATTGAGAAGCGACAGATTAAAATTGCTAAAGAGCGCGGCTTTGTCATTCATGAACACTCGTTGTCGCTTTATGTTGATTGTGTAAAACCGACTTGCGAGTATCGCAAGGCGTGAAAGAAACACGAATCAACTGAATTTATAAACTCTCATACCCCATAATTTCACAGCCTAATTCTATTTAAATCTATACAACTTCCTGCTGCCGAAAGGAATAGTAACTCTATCTATTCTTTTTATCCGCCAAACTTGTTAGAGCATTATTCATAAAACTTTTGTCATTGAGCACCGATGACTATTTACACATTAGTAAATGTTAAAGCTAGTTTCCGAATAAAGGAGACTAAATCGAGTGACATTAGAATCTTTCTGTAAGGTAAGAACCGCTTTGACGAGGAAATAAGCACATACCTCATGCTGAAAGATTCTTCACCCTTTCCAGGGCGAACTCTTATAGCCAAGGGACCAGGGTAAGTTTTATAAAGTTCAAAGTATAATTATGCATGTAGCACATAACGTTATTTAACCGCAAAGAGAAACATTTTCAGAGAAGAAAATTGGGTTGTGGTTATCCTGATCAACTCGGTTCTCTGTTAAGCCTCGACAGAATGTGGCAAACTCTGGAATTCCTTCTTATATTTAGGTGTTTTGTCTGTGCCTTCTTATGAACTCTTCATTGGTCTGCGCTACACGCGTGCAAAACGACGTAATCACTTCATTTCGTTTATTTCATTGATTTCTCTGTTGGGTATCACGCTTGGCATGACAGCCCTTATCACAGTGATGTCAGTTATGAACGGTTTCCAGAAAGAAGTACGTACGCGCATTCTAGGCGTAGCATCACACATCCAGGTAAGCGGCGCAAATGAAAGATTAGCCAACTGGCAGGTAGTCGCGAAGGAAGCAACCAAGCACTCACAAGTAGAAGCAGCCGCGCCTTACGTTAGCGCCCAGGGCATGGTGTCATTCGATCAAGTTGTACGTGGCGTATTGGTGCGCGGTATCCTGCCTAATATGGAAGACAAGGTTGCTGATTTTTCCCGGATGATGGTAAGTGGAAAACTAAACAACCTTGCACCAGGAGAGTTTGGTATCGTTGTTGGCGCAGAATTGGCACGAATCTTAGGTGTGTCCAAAGGCGATAAGATCGTATTGATCTCACCACAAGGGCAGATGACGCCAGTAGGAATATTGCCGCGTCTCAAACAATTCACCATCGCCGGTATTTTTGCAGCGGGACATTTTGAATACGACTCGTCGTTGGTGTTAATCCATATAGCGGATGCGCGAAAACTATATCGTATGAAGGGTGATCAAGTGTCAGGTGTAAGACTGAAACTGCACGATCTGTTCCAAGCACCACAAGTGGTGCGAGAACTTGCACCAATAATCTCTTCAAATACATACATTAGTGACTGGACCAGCCAGCATGCTAATTATTTTCGCGCAATTCAGATTGAAAAGCGAATGCTATCTCTTATTCTTGCTTTAATCATTGCAGTCGCGGCTTTCAATATCGTTTCTACCCTTGTAATGGTAGTAACTGACAAGCAACCTGATATTGCTATTCTACGCACCCTTGGAGCAAGCCCACGAAGTATCATGAAAATCTTTATTGTACAGGGCACTCTGATTGGTGTTTTTGGTACGATACTGGGGTTGATTGGTGGTGTATTGCTGGCATACAACGTGGATTCAGTGATCGCGCAAATTGAGCATTTGTTCACCATTCAGTTTTTGTCGCGTGAGGTTTATTACATCAGCAGAATCCCGTCAGATCCTCATTTTGCTGACATAGCGACGGTTGCGATCGTATCGTTTACGTTGACCATACTAGCAACGATTTATCCGAGTTACCGGGCATCCAAGGTCAATCCAGCAGAAGCACTAAGATATGAATGAGGTAATTCTTTCCTGTAGCAATTTACGTAAAAGTTACTATCAGGGAAAGTTCGAGGTGCCGGTGCTAATGGGTATAAACCTGCATGTGGTAGCAGGCGAAACGCTTGCCATTGTTGGCATATCCGGTTCCGGAAAAAGTACGTTGCTGCACCTACTAGGTGGGCTAGATGCACCTACCACCGGAGATATCCAGATTATGGGTCAGAATATTTCTATTATAAACGAAGAAGAAAGATGCCGGCTACGTAACCAGTCGCTTGGTTTTATTTACCAGTTTCACCATCTGCTGCCAGAATTCAGCGCGCTTGAGAACGTCGCCATGCCACTGTTAATCCGGCAAATGAATAACAATGAATCTTATGCTCATGCAGCAGAGGTATTAAAGCAGGTCGGTTTGGGTCACCGCCTGTCCCATACGCCAGGAGAACTTTCAGGTGGGGAACGTCAACGTGCAGCAGTGGCACGCGCATTAGTCACCAAACCTGCTTGTATCCTTGCTGATGAACCTACCGGTAATCTTGACCGGCACACTGCAGGTGAAGTCTTTGAGCTGATGTTAGAGCTTAACCGTGGCGCTGGCGCAAGCCTTATCATTGTTACCCATGATCCACTTCTGGCCAAACGGACAGGACGGACATTACGGTTGGTTGATGGTATGCTGACTGAATGAAAGATATTACTGTGAAAAAGGCGAGTTGGATTTATTGTTGTCCATTCTCCTCTCATCGATTAATGGTGACCCTATGAAAGAATCTTTTAATGAATCTTTTCAGTTCATTCTGTCATTAGTCTATGTTGCGTTTGTCATCGCAGGAATTTCTGGCATTTCCTATAGTCTATTTCGTCCCGAAGGCTTGGTTAGCAACTGGTTAGGCAGTGTTTGGAGCATGGAAACGCATTTCCTGGTCATGGCTATTCCTGTTTTCGTGATTTCGTTTGTTATTGTCAAAAAATGGCTGAAAGGGCTGTTCGCTAGCAGCAAGGGGAATACATTGGTCAACATATTGATGGGTATTTTGTTGCTAACGGGAATATATTTCTCGTGGAAATTTTTTTTCTTTTAGTAACAACAAAAACGCATTCTGGACTGGAGTTTTAGTATTCTACCGGCAACGGATCAAGGCTACGCCACAAATACCATGTCGCTACAGAGCGCCATGGTTTCCATAACTCAGAAATTGTACGCATCTTGAACTCGCTTACAGGTTGGTTAGCGTTGTAGTGCATGCTTAAGGCACGTTTTAGGCCCAGATCGTTCATCGGCAGCACGTCAGGACGCAGCATATGAAAGATCAGAAACATTTCAGCGGTCCAGCGTCCAATGCCTTTTACCCGCGTTAGTTCGAAAATGAGCGCTTCGTCATCCATTTCCTGCCATGTAGTCTCGTTTAAATCCTTGCTAATAAAGTGCATCGATAGGTCTTGTAGATAAACTACTTTCCTCTGTGACAGGCCACAACTTCGTAGTACGTCTTTTCCTATGTCATGAACTGTATGTGGTGTAATCTCAGAAACTGTAGTGACTACTTTCTGCCAAACACTCTCCGCTGCCTTCACAGAAATCTGCTGGCCGACGATGGAACGCGCCAGAGTAGTAAAGGCATCACCATGCGAACGTAGTACAGCCCCTTTGAAGCATAATATAAGCTTATGCATCACCTCATCACGTTTAGCAAGCTCTTGAGTAGCTTGTTTCCAGTGTCCTGGGATCATTTATTTACCAATTATCAATGGTGTCGTTGCGCCCGTTTACGCCACTTATAAATTACGTATAGCCGCCATACTCCACGTACTGTGAAATAACCTATTATTGAAAGTAGTGATGCCAGTAGAAACATCCCAGTCAATAACGGTCTTCCAAGAGAAACTAGCCAATCGATCATGGAAGGAATCCATTCATTAATGTTTTTGTCTAACAGATAGAACTCCACTTGGGGCATATTGCTTGTGCCGTTACCGTTCACGAACTCACCAATGGTATATGCAGCAAGATAAATCGGTACGATGGTCAAAGGATTGGAATAAAGTGTGATCAATACTGCCACTGGAAGATTTACTTTGAAAACAATAGCGAGCATGGAAGCAAAAAAGAATTGAACTGGGTTGCTTCCGGGTATCAGGCCGGCAAACAAACCAACTGCAACTCCACCCGCTACTGAGTGACGATGAAGGTGCCACAAGTTGTGATGATGCAGCATCCCTCCGAACATTCCGATAAATCGATTCTGTTGGACGCTCTCGTGGGAAGGAAGATATTTCTTGAAAAATTTTCGAGGCACCAGACAAGTCTCCAAAATTACTGGCGGGGTGTGCTCATAATATATAACTGATTGCTATACTACCTCATGATTTTATCTAACTTAAAGAAAATCCGCAGTAATAAACTGGATCGCTCATTAGACCTCCTTTTTCTCAAGGCCTTAAAGCCGCATAGAACTGACAGGTGTGCAGTTTGTTGTATTATTTCTATCAGATTCACTTATCTTCTGATAGGGTTTTAATAAGTTGCACTTTCTTCAGACTCTACCCTGATTCCGAACATCGCACTATAGTACCCCACTATTTATCAGTTCTTATTTCTCCTGGAGATGACCTATGCCCATTAAGTCACGAATCAGAACCGTTCCTCATTATCCCAAGCAAGGTGTAATGTTTCGGGACATAACAACACTGTTAAAAGACCCGATAGGTTTTCGCATCACAATCAACGAGTTTGTTAATCGTTATGTTGGTGTAAAAATCGATAGGGTAGTTGGAATAGAAGCTCGCGGGTTTATCATTGGTGCGGCGCTTGCATTCCAGCTTGGCGTGGGCTTCGTACCGATTCGCAAGAAAGGCAAGCTACCAGCGGAAACACGTAGCCATGACTATAAACTGGAATATGGTACCGATAGCATTGAAATCCATGTAGATGCCATTTCTCAGGGAGATCGCATACTGCTGGTAGATGACCTGATAGCCACTGGAGGCACGGCAGAAGCATCTGTGAAACTAATCGAGTCTATGGGTGGCAAGATTGTGGAGTGTTGTTTTGTTATCGATCTGCCTGATCTTGGTGGTAGTTTGCGGCTGGAAAAACATGGTCAAAAAGTTTTTTCCCTTTGTAAATTCGAAAAGGATTGAACGTGATTAAAAGAAGCATGAAACAATCAGTGGAAGCGCTGCGTTGGAAGAATGGACGTTTGGAAATGCTCGACCAGCGTGTGTTGTCCGCTCGATTTGAATATCTTACCTTTAGTTCAGCGATAGAGATTGCAGAGGGCATCCGCTCTATGGTGGTGCGTGGAGCTCCAATAATCGGTTGCGCTGCTGCTTATGGTATGGCGTTGGAAGCGCAGAGGTTGCGAGGCACTACACCTAGAGAATTTGCTAGGGCCATGGACAAAGCCTTCGAGGTATTGGCAGAAAGTTCGACCCACTGCAATGAACTTGTTTTGGGCGCTCAAACAAATGCGAGCTCTGTGGAAAGGTACAGCTGTCCGTACTTCTGGTGAAATCGCCGATGCCCTACTGTGCGCAGCACATGAGATGTTGGCCGAGGATTTTCGGATCAACCGTTCCATCGGTGCTTTCGGTGCCAAGTTGCTATCTAATGACACGAGAGTTTTCACCCACTGCAATGCAGGCGCTTTAGCAACGGCCGGGTACGGTACCGCCCTTGGCATCATTCGTTCTGCTGTAAAAGTCAGCAAGCAAATTTCAGTAATTGTGGGTGAGACTAGACCACTTCTTCAGGGTGCTCGGCTTACAGTCTGGGAAATGGTACAAGAGAAAATTCCAGTAACACTCATAACAGATAACATGACAGGATATTTGAT
>JAZGCR010000202.1:0-64083 GCA_036477105.1 Nitrosomonadaceae bacterium
GTTTGCTGACACCAATCCCGATGTGTGGGCCCTAGTTGAGACTGTCAGCGGTGAAACATTGTTTGACAACACGGGAACAGAGCGGGATGTAACGCACAGGTTTACCATCAATTTTATCAGCGGTGTAAGTTCCGAAGCCTGGGTGTTATTTAATAGTGAGCGATTGGATATTCTCACTGTTGAAGATTTAGAGGAAAGGCATGAATTTTTAATGCTGAGAGCTTCTAATCGCGGCGTTGATACCAACGAGGCCAACCGTGCTTAGTGTCAGATCTGGAAATCAGAATGCCCGGGTGTTTAGGCAAATCAATGAAATCGAAGGACGCACCGATCGCGGGATTCGTCAAGGCTTTTTTCGGCTTGGTAATGACCTTGTTCGCACTCTTAGAAGGCAAGTGTTGGAGAGAAACAAGCGCGGGCGTACATACATCCGCAAAGATCGAGCAGGGCGTAGAAGGCGACATATAGCGTCAGCTGCGGGTCAAACACCGGCTAACCGTACCGGTAATTACAGAAAGAATGCGGGGTATCAACTTAGGGGATCACAACAGTTGGAATTTGGTATCCGTGAGGGCGCCGACTACGGCCTTTTTTTAGAGGAGGGCACAAAGAACATGGCGCCTCGACCGGGCCTTGGTAATGCAGTGAAGGCAAACCAACGCAATGCCAGGACAGATTTTGATAATTCTTTAGATCGGGAACTGAATGCACAATGAAAGCATCAGATGCCATTATTCAATTACAAGTCGTGTTGCCAACGGTAACCGATGACTTTAGCACGCAAATAGCAATCACAAGTATCACACCCGCAGGAACTACTGCGACGGCGACAACAGCGGCACCCCATCCCTTTGCCATAGGCAATGTGGTCAATATTACAGGCACCCTGGCACCGGTAGTCATCAGTAGCATCTCACGCAGTGAAACAGTTGCCACAGTCGTTACAGCAACGCCACACGATATCACTGAAGGCTTTCATGACGAAGTAACAATCAGCGGTGCCAATGAGTCTGAATTCAATGGCACATTTCCATTGATATCAGCGATTAATCGCAAGACCTTTGCCTTTACCGTGCCCGATTCAGGTGCAACGGTCGGCACCGGGTCCATGCTCCTGGAGGATCCGCCGTCCGCTTTTGGATACAACGGTCTTATAGCTATTACGGCTGTTCCTGCTTCCAATCAATTTGAATACGAGCTTCCTTTAGCCCTTACGGAGCCCGCTGTGGGCTCTGGCGTTGTACATTCAGATATTAGGGTAACCGGTGCAGTCAGCATTGAGAGAGCCGTCGACATGTACACAGAGCAACCTGACCAGGACTCTATGTGGGCTTTTGTGGTATTGGGCGACACGATTGCCTCAAAAGATCGAAACACTAAAAATGATGCTACTACCTCTGCAGCACCAGGCAGTGATCGGCGACAGCAGATTTACCAGACATTCTCGGTCTATGTTTTTAAACCGTCGACAGAGGACTTGTCAGGGCGTGAGGCGCGGGACGATATGGAAGATGTCATGTTGTCATTATTTAAATCGCTTCTTTACTGGGTACCGCTGCCTACTCTATCCAGTCAGAGTGGTTTGGGTGTGATTTTTGTTAGCCATGGTTTCGAACAATACAACACGGCTTTTTACATCCATGAATTCCAGTTTCAGCTAGTTACTGAAATCACAAGAAATGATACAATAGATCCAGACTTTAATGTTGCGTTTAGAGATATCAGCCTGACGATGCAAACATCTTTAGGCACTGAACAACTAACCGCAGACATCGATTTGGACGATGTACCTTTACCCTAGGTGAAACTATGATCGAACGTATAGAAATTAAAGTGAACATGGATTTTGCCCCGTATCACAAGGGACAGATACTCAAGGTTCGATCAGTGAATGGCGTTCCTGTGGAGCAATATTGGCGCGATAGAATTAGAGATTGTGAAATTGACAATTGTATTACAGTGAAAATGCCTGTGGAGAAAAAAACCACCGAAGCATAAATTGGAAAAGAGGGTTAAAAAATGACACAAGTATCACAACCGTCGACTACGGTAAATATTACAAGCGCAGTCACTCAAGTGGCAAATGAAGCCCAAAAATTGTTGTTCATTGGTCAAAAAAATGCAATTGGTACTGCTACTCCCGGAGCACTTATTCCTGGAATTCAGAATGATAATTCCTGGAATACTCTCTTTGGAATTGATTCTATGCTGGCCGCTATGATCAGAAGCGCACGTCTTTTGAATGATGTGTCTGAGTTTGATGCTATAGCATTGGCTGATAATGGTTCAGGCGTCGCAGCGACAGGGACAATGACAGTTACAGGTGCTGCGACTGCAGATGGTACTTTTACTGTGACAGTCGGGAGCCAGCAAAACAGCACAAATACGGTCACTGTCACATCGGGAGACAGTGTCACTGTCGTTGCTTCGGCTATTGCTGCTGCTATTACTGCCACACAACCAAGGCCTGTGAGTGCTGGAAGTACGGCTGGTGTTGTCACAATTACAGCCATTAATGATGGAACCTATGGCAATAGTTTGGGTCTGGAGATAGTCGGGGCTGTGGCAGGAATATCCATTGCTATTGTTGCTATGGCTTCTGGCGCGAATGATCCGGTTTTAACCGCAGTATTCGACGTTGTAGGCGATACACGATACCAGGGCGTTGTTTGGCCTTATCCTGACGACACCAGCGTAGTTAGGACATTCTTAGATGCACGATTTAATGTCGATGATGATGTATTGGATGGTGTGGCCTTTACGTCTAAGACTGATACGTTGGCAAATCTGCAATCGACTTACAGTGCGCTCAATAGTCAATCCTTGTTGGTTATTGGTGATGAGGTGACCAATGAGACGCTCTTGAAAAACGCGCCTTCGGTGTTTGAAATTCCAGCCGTTAAAGCTTCTGAGTTCGCGGCCATTCGAGCATTACGGTTAACCGCAGGAGCAAGCGTTGCCCAATTTCTGGCTGGTGAAGCTGGTCTCGATAGTTTTGGTGGCCCTGCATTAGCATCACGGCCTTATTTCAATACACCTTTTCCCAATATTCCGATCTCAGTCCAGGGAAGAGGATTTACTAAGGTAGAAGTGGAATCCCTATTTGATGATGGTGTGTCTGTCATGGGTAACAACCGCGCAGCCAATAGCATCATCATGGGGGAGGCTGTGACGACTTATAAAACGGATACAGCCGGCAATCCTGATCAGGCCTTTAAGTTTTTGAACTTTGTGGATACTGCTTCCGGTGCGCGTGAATTTTTTGTTAACAATCTGAATTCCCGTTTTGCACAGTCCAGGTTAACAGAAGGAGATCTGGTACCAGGCCGACCTATGGCCAATGCACAGCTGATTCTATCTACTCTCACCGAGTTTTACACGACGCTTTCAGGATCGGAGTTTTCTTTAACTCAAAGCGGAGAGACTGCGCGGAGTACCTTTATTTCAAATACGACTGTGACGATTGATCTAGCGACGGGTTTAGCGACAATATTGATGAACAACGTGCCCCTGGTTAGTCAGCTTCGTACCTTTAACGCAACAATGCGAATCACATTTTCAGCAAACGGATAATATGAGGAGATAATCATGGGCGTTGTTTTTGCAAACCCACAAGTGGTAGTGAACAATATTGCTTTGGCGATAAAGCCAAACAGTTTGAGCTTCACTGAAGGTTTTGGTGAGCAGATTGTTCGCGCTGCGTCTGCCGGTGGTGCTCAGGTTGAACAAATCCTGGCCGACAACATCGAGGACAACTTTTCCGAAGTGAAGTTTGCTTTGGACCCAACTGAGTCCAATATTGCCAATGCCAGAATTTGGAAAGCACAGCCTGGTCAGAATGTTGTCTCAGTGACTGCGACTGCTACCGAAGGAACGGTGACGACCACATTTAGCCGTACTTTTCAAAAAGCGACCATCACTAATAACTATGATGTGCCGTTGGGCGCCGATACACAGATTGACCTGGAGTGGAAATCCAGTCCAGCACAGTAATCATTAACATGAATTAATTGCTGAGAGGTCCGCAATGAAAACAGAGTTTCAGTTTGAACTGACCAAACCGATTAAATACGATGCCGGTGGGGAAAAAGTGGAGGGTGCATTTATAACCCTGGCACACCCATCCTATAAGCAAATGGATAAATGCGTGCCACTCAAGCAGGCATTCTATCGAGCAGCTGCTGATATAGATGCTGATACTGAAGCTGTAGCCGCTGCTGTAGCCACTGCTGCCGCTGCCGCTGCTGCAACTGGTGCAACACCAGAGGACACAGATATAACCCCAGAAGGGTTAATCTCGCTTTTTTATCAATCAGATGAGGACATGGTGAAAATAATCCTTTATGGCGTTGAATTGTTCAAATCGCCTGGCATAGCCCTGATCGATGGTTCTACCAGCATGACGCACCCAATGATTGAACAGCTGTCCCAGGACGATCTCGAGAACATGCTCGGGCAGTACATGGTAAATTTTATTCTAGCATCTGCCTTGAGCAAAGCCGGGAGCAAATAAGGCTCGAGATCGGCAAGGTTGCGCGGTTTTATAATGGGGGATGCTCAATGGAGTATTTAAGAAATATCCCTTTATGTGAATTGTTTGAGCTCATAGATGATTGCAATACCATCGGTGCTCTAGAAAAAGCGGCAATGGAGAGAGCCGCGGCTAAATAGGAAGCAGGTCAATGGCGTTTAATGTCAGCTATATATTTCAGGCCAGGGATCAGTTTTCTGCTGTTGCTCGAAAAGTAAGGAAGCAGACAAAGGGACTTCGTCAGCAGTTTAAGGGACTACGCGCTCAACTCACACGAACCAATACGGCATTCAAAAAGACATCCAGGACCATGAGTTCCGGATTCAGGCGAATGGCCCTCGCTGCCATTGGTTTTTTTGGTGCTCGTCAATTCATCCGCGAAGGATCAGAATTTCAATCATCCATGGCTGATTTATCGGCCATTACGGGTGCGGTTGGAAAAGACTTTGATCTTCTGAAAGCAAAAACCCTTTCTCTGGCTAAAGTCAGTAAAACCGCACAGTCAGAAGTTGCCCTGGGTATCAAGTTAGTGGCATCGGCAAAACCTGAATTGCTGGAAAATCTACCCCTATTAATCAAAACGACAGAGCAGATGCTTTTGTTAAAAAATGCATCGGGGATTGAACTCGCTACGGCTGTAGAGGTGGGCGCTCAGAGTCTGAACATTTTTGGTAAAGGTGCTGAATTTGCGTCTAAATTCGTCAACATATTGGCCGCCGGTTCGAAGTTTGGATCCTCAGAGATCGCTGATACAGGTCAAGCGGTTCTCATTTCAGGCAATGCGGCTGTCGCCGCGGGGTTAAGTTTTCTGCAATTAAACGCCGCGATCCAAGCGACGGCTTTGGGAGGAATTAAGGGTTCTCGGGCAGGTACGGCTTTACAGGCGATCTTTGGCAGATTACGTCGCCAAGGCCTCGATATTCAAAAACTTGGGCTTGAAAAAACTTTTAATATTATTGGAAAAGCTCTGGACGCTGAAAAGGATTCTACTAAGCGTGCTCTATTGGAGGCAAAATTATTCGGTGAAGAACACGCTAAAGTCGGTCTTGCACTGGTGAACAATGCTTCCATGTTGGGTAAGTTTGAAAAGAGTTTAGCCGGTACCAATGTCGCTCAAGAGCAGGCCAATGTTAGACTTGATACCTTTAGTGCCAAGGCCCGGGGCTTGGGTATTGTCATCAGAGATAAATTGATTCGTGTATTCCTGAAACTATCTCCTACCTTTGAGAAAATCACTAAAGACGCTACGGACTTCATCGATTCCATTACGCCCAGGCAGATTGAGATATTTTCGAATGGTTTGAGAAACTTCACATTAGCGGCTGTGGAAGTGGTCAAACAATTGTCCACTCAGTTGATACCCACGATCAGAGAATTTTTCGCCAGTATGGACAGTGCATCTGTCTCGGATGTGGTAAATAATCTCACTAGCATAGCAGCCGCTGTGAATTTGATATTAGCACCGATAAAACTACTTGCAGCATTGTTCAAAGGTGTGGGCACAGCTATTGGAGAAGGTGCTGCTCAATTGGCCACATTCAATTTTGATGCGAAAAATGCCACCTCGTTTTTAGATGCTTTTACTATTGGAGGTAGCTTTTTAGGACTTGTTGGTAGGGAGAAGACTGTTCTTCCGCAAACACCGTCAGCACCCAGTGTGTCGCCGCTGGCGGCTAATTCGCAGGCAGAAGTGAATGTCAATATTAAGGCGCCGGACGGTGTAGTGGAGTCTGTAAAAACCACCCAGAAAGGTGATACGAGTGCCCTGAATCTTGGTGTCAATATGATGAGTGCTGCCTAATGGCATTATTAGATGAGCTATTCCCAGCATCTTATAAAGGTGCGCCATTCCTGGTAAATCAGGTTAGTACCAGCGGTGGCCGAAAAACTGTGCTGCATGAATTTCCTAATTCAAATATTCAGGTGATAGAAGATCTTGGTTTGTCTCCTCGAGAATATCGGATCAGTGCAATCATAGCTGAGCCTGGTTACATTCAAAAACGAAATACACTATTAAGGGCTCTTGAAGGAGAGGGTAAAGGCATACTGATCCATCCATTTTATGGACGGATAGAAAATATTGTAGCGCGTACTTTCACATTGAACGAAGATGTATCGCGTCTTGGTGACACCGTTGTCGAGATAGTATTTGGCCCCTCAGAAACAGATGGATTGCCCACTCAATCTGTTAATACTGTGAGTCGGGTATCATCACTCTCAAATACAGTAAGCGGGAATATTGTCTCTGATATCACTGATCTATTCACTGTGACAAAAGCATTCCAGGGGAATTTTTCAGCTGCAGCCACTAAACTCAATGATATTGCAGACGCATTCAATGTCAACGCGCAGTTACCCACAGTAAGTTCCAATCAGATCAACACATTTAATAGTCTGGTCGACAATTTTAAATCATCAATTAACACCCTCATTGGGAATCCATCTGAACTGGCAGATGACATACAGGAAATATTTATAGAATTCCCAAAACTTTACACTACGGCCACTCAACAAACGGATTCATTGGCACTATTTTTTGATTTTGGAGACAGTGATATTGTCATTAATCCAACTACAGCGGGACTCGTGGAGAGAAAGCAGAACAATGATGTATTAAATAATGCGATGAAAGGATTCGCACTTGCAGAAGCCTATGTTTCTTCAGCGCAGATTGACTTCAGCACAGTTAATGAAGTGGAAAACACCGCCGATACACTTGAGTTGGCTTTTCAATCCATTAAATTAGCATCGGGGTTAGGATGACAGCACTAACTAGCACGACAATAAACTCATTGGAAGATTTGAGAGCAGTCACACAAGCTTTTTTCGACGACCAGAAAGTGACTGCAAAACAGATTATCAATGTACAGACACAGGAGTTACCGGCCAGGATTATAGCCTTTACTTATTATGGGAACTCGGAGCTCGGTTCCAATATTGCACAATTGAATGATGAAATTAACGTTTCCAATCTCGTAGGAAACATCGATATATTGACGGCCTAATATGGAACTCGAAGTCAACGGCATACAATACGGTAGATTCACACAGGCTTCAGCGCTGATTTCGTTGGATAGTATTGCCCGCGGATTTTCATTCACTGCTGTTTCTACCAATGGGTTGCCATTACCATTTAAAGGTGGTGAGCCATGCCGAGTGATCGTCGATGGGACACCCGTTCTAGATGGTTTTATAGACATCGTTAATGTTGATTATGATGCTCGAGGTCATACGATAACGATTGAAGGTAGGAGCAAAACTGCTGACCTGGTTGATTCATCGCTGGAAGGTAAGGAAATTAATCCCCCTATTTCCCTCAAAAAGATTATTGAAGATGTAATAGCTGAAATTGGGATAGATATTTCTGTTATCGATGATACCGGGATAGAAGATTTTAACGAAGCTGAAGACAAGCTTGGGCCAGCAGTGGGTGAAAACGCATTCCAATTCATAGAGAGATTGGCTAGAAAGCGGCAGGTTTTATTAACGTCCAATAGCGATAGTGATGTCGTCATTACTCGATCAGATCCCACTGAAATAGATGTCAATTTACAAAATATAGTTGGAAGCAATTCCAATAATATTATATCTGGGTCCGTAAATTATGATCGAACTCAACGTTTTCGGGACTACTCTGTAAAGTCCCAACAGAACACTTCTTCTCTGGTCTTCGGCGGAAATGCGGACCTCAGCGATGTTGTTGACCAGGGGGGGAGTGCACTTGATGAGGAGGTTAGAACTGGTCGTAAGCTTGTGATGAAAGCTGAAAAAGCCTCGAGTAATGACCAGTCGAAGGAACGCGCTATTTGGGAGGCGAATATCAGACGCACCCGTAGCCAGGTCTATTCAGCAACGATTAATGAATATCGAACAAAATCCGGTGAGCTCTGGTCCGAAAACAAATTGGTGACCATCACCGATGAATTTGCAGATATCAACGCAAGAATGTTGATTAATTCTATACAGTTTAAATTTGGAATATCAGAAGGGCGGAAAACTATTCTGGGATTTGTCGACAAAGATGCCTATAAAGTTGAAATTAGTGAGCCTCAGCCAGTCGATAATGTGGGTGATAATTTGTTTGGAAATGCCCTATGATCGCCGAAATCAGCAATATGATTAAACGTGCCATTGTTACCCTGGGTGGTACGGATGACAAGCAAATACCAGTACAGCAAATAAGTTATAATGGCAAAGTGGCTGATGCGGAGATTATATTTCCTTATGGGGTACACGCCAACCTAAGCGCCGACAACAACACGTTATGTATTGTCTTCGCTGTAGAGGGCCAAGAAGATTATCGGGCTGCTATGGGCTATACACCAGGTCTCAGGCCTAAGCCACTGGAAGAGGGGGAGGTTGTATTTTACCACCCGTTAACGCAGAGCAAGATACATTTTCGAAACAATGGTGATATTGATGTTGATGTTACGGGTGACAACGGTGATCTAAATGTCACAATAAAGAAGGATTTGAATATCAATGTTAGCGGCGATGTAAACATTGATGTGACGGGTACTGCAACAGTGGTGGCACCCACAACAAATTGGACAGGAGATATAAATCTGACTGGCGATTTGGATGTGTCAGGATCGACCACTTTGAGTGCGACTGTTACATCAGCTGGGAAAGACATCAGCAATACACACACCCATAGCGGATCAGCAACAGCGCCAGATGGGCCAGTATCCAATACAGGAGCCCCGGTGTGATGGTATTAACGAGAATTGATAATGACTGTTAATTTAACAACAGACGCTGTACTCGGTTCGAGAAGTATTGTCCCTGTCGACGATGTTATTGTTGACTTGCCTTTAATGTCTAGTTTGCGTGGTACCGTTGATGGAGATCCCACATTTAACCGCGCTACCATCGCCACAGTAATAGATTTCGAAGGATTGGTTAAAACAGTAGAAATCGGAGAGTCCAGGTTCCAGGGTGCACGACGAGTGGCGAATCTGATAGATACGAGCTCCGTTACCCTGGCGGTATCGTCCGCTAACACTATGACGTTGGGCGCCGGGGATTATATATTCTCGATGGGCGCCGGTGGAGGTACAGCAACATTCAGCGGAACAGGTGGTGCAACGGGTACACTGGTCGCGGATGCGTTCAACCGTACTGCGGTCGATAAAACCATAACGGCAGGTACGCTTATTGTAACGGCATCCGTCGAGGCGCTTGTAGACCTGCAAGTCGAGTTAGTCACCGGCCAGTCCATACAAAGGCCATCCGAGCCAGTCTCTGTGGGTGTAGAATCACCTCCGTTCCATGGGGCAGCGGTCGATGGTGTCCGGTATTTGGAGACACTGAACGGCAATACGGTAGCCAACAATATAGTCACCCAGGCAACAGGTATCACGATCTCGGCTGGTGGTAAGTTCGCTGTACTCCCAGGGGCTGTGGGTGATTTCTTTTACACCCCTGATAGCGTAGCCCTGAGTATTGAGGGCAATATCGATATTCGAGCGGATGTTATGCTATTCGATTGGACTCCCGCTGTCGGTACAAAGATTGTCGCCAAAGGATCGGCCAGCGGTCAGTACTCCTACTGGTTGGAGGGTCGGTTTACCGGGGGTGTCAGGCTTGTAACAACCGCTAATGGAGTGACTGAATTGGTCGCTCAATCTGCGGATTTAGGCTTTGTTGATGGTTCTAGACATTTGATCAGAGCCGACCTGCTTGTTAATGATGGGGCTGGCAATCGTATTACTACCTTTTACACTTCCGACGATAACGGCATTACTTGGGATATAGTGGGGTCTCCTGTTGTCCAGGCTGGGGCCACCACTATTTTTAATAGTACATCACCTGTGCAAATAGGAGCCTTTCACTTCCCCACATCCATCCACAACATGGACGGAACCGTTTATAAAGCACAGATTCTCGATGGCATAGACGGCACGGTCGTGATGGACTTTAACCCTAATGATTCAGTAGACGGTGGAAACTGGGTTGGTGTGGATACAGGGGAGGACTGGATGATTAACAGCAATGCATCAGTCTTCATAGGTCAGTGGGATGATAGTGGGCCCTTTGGCTATTTGGGGGAGGCTGTGCGGACGAATTTGATACTAAATTCCGCGAGTATGTCCACCCAGGCTATAACCACAACGGCGGCGCAACGCGCACTATCATTTACAGGTACGGGCACCCTTACATTAACCGGCACGTCTACTGCTGGGCCCCTCGTGGGAACTGGTATTACAGATCGTGTATCTTTGATTTATACGCCAACGGCTGGCGCATTGACGCTCACCGTGTCCGGTACGGTGGAGATGGCACAGGATGAGTTGGGCTCTTTCGCATCATCCTGGATTCCCACAGAAGGATCGACCGTCACCCGTAATGCCGACCAGCTATTCTACCCAAGCTTAAATAATATAAGTGATACTGAAGGCACAGCACTGGCCACAGTTGAGGCGACAGACTGGGCTAACGCCGCGGGTAATATCCTGGGGCAGCAGGTCGGAGACCTTCCGGGGGTGGTTGGAGATTATTTCAGTACACCGGACAGCGTTGCTAATTCTATCACTGGTGGTATTAGTCTCCGCCAAGTGACTACGCTAGCAAACTGGGCTACAGGAAACTTTCCGATATTTATTTGCAAGTTTGGAGCCTCCGGGTTTAGATCTTATTGCTTAGGAATGAATAACACTGGCTTTCTGAGTTTTATAATATCGGCTACTGGCACTGGGTTTACTAACGTTTTTTCTACGAAGGTGGTGCCTTTTTCTGCAAATCAATTAGGGGGTGTACGTGGAGACTGGGATCCTGCGGATAACTTCGTTACCTTCTATACTTCTGTGGATCTCGGACGCACATGGCAACAATTAGGCGACACGGTTCCCTTGGTTCTTTCCGGTATATTTGACTCTTCCGAGGAAGTAATAATCGGCCACGACGGTAACCAGGTCGTAGCTGCTAATGTTTACTCTAGCCAGATCCTTAACGGTATAGATGGCCCGGTGGTTGTGGACTTTAACCCCAACGATTCAGATGGCTCCAGCCCATTTACCAGCTTAACAACGGGGGAGGCCTGGACCTTCGTCGGTAACGCCTCCATCGTAGCCTCAGAGGCGCCTCTACTGGCTGATACATCGAACTCTGGTATACAGTCATTCGATGGTACGAATACAGCCAGCGGGCCTGCTGGGACTCCCTCCGGCCTGGTTGACGTCTCTGTTAGCTGGGTATTGGCTTCTATGCAGGCATTTGCCGGGGGCATCGGAGGCGTCGTTAGCTCTTATGATGGGGCTTTTAGTTTGACCCAGCTCAATGTGGGGCAATCAGGATGGTTTGGCACTATTCGGGATCTAAAAATATTGGGTTCAGAATCTGCGATAAAATCACAAGTAGTTAAATGGGATATAAGTATCGATGAAACAGGCGATATTTTAACGGCTGACTTCTTTGACACTTCTTTATTGGTGAGCATTTTTGCTGAAAAGAGAGCCAGTGAATCGGAGGTTCCAGACTCCAGATTGCGTCGTGGATGGATTGGAAATGAATCATTTACAGACGGCTTTGAAATAGGGTCAAAAATCTGGTTGTTCGAGCAAGCCAGGCTCAATCGTGATACATTTAATGGTATTACATCTGCCGCCATCGA
The DNA here is from genome assembly GCA_036477105.1 of Nitrosomonadaceae bacterium. GTDB lineage: Bacteria > Pseudomonadota > Gammaproteobacteria > Burkholderiales > Nitrosomonadaceae > BJGV01. The sequence goes on from JAZGCR010000202.1 coordinate 12,144, forward strand.
TAGTCTTCAATGGCTATTAGACGATGGATTTGTACTTAATTTGGCAGTCGATACAGTTTTGATAAATGGAGAAGTGGCACTGCAAATTGATATATTCAGACCTAATTCTAAAGTCGATAGACGATTTTTTAGTCTATGGGACGCAAGCGGCGTGACGAGTGTAGAGGGTTAAACCATGGCTTTGGATTTACCAGATAATGCTGATGAAGTTGTTCAGCGATCTAAAACAGATGTTCAGCGTGATCTTCCTGGATCTGATCCATTCCTTGACAATAGCTGGCTGGGTGCTCTAGTCACAGCGTTTGCCAATAGAATATTCGATTTTTACATTCAGCTTCAGCAGGCTATAAACCTTAATTTTCCCGATACTACAACCGGCGAATTTCTTGATCGATGGGCTTCTATTTATGGTGTGCCACGAACGGCAGCGACGCAGTCGAGTGGCAATATTGTTGCAACCGGTACAGTATCGACACCAATACCAATATCGACTGGCTATCAATCAAGCAATGGTCTCAGCTATGCCACAACAGCTGCAGCCACGATTACCAGTCAAAGTCTATCCGTCACATCGATTGTTAGGGTGGGTAGTATTGCGACTGTCACGACAACTGTAGATCACAACATAGCGTCCAACGTGGCTGTCACCATATCCGGATCGGATCAAACCGAATATAACGGTGTGCAAGTCATTACTGTGACAGCTACCGATCAGTTTATATTTACAGTGATTGGAACTCCTGTCACACCGGCCACCGGTACCATTCTTGCTGGATTTGTAGCCGCTAGTGTGCCTGTTCAGAGTGTTGACTTTGAGACGGTTGGTCAAACGGTAAATCAATCACTTGATGCCCCTTTGACCCTGGGATCTCCAATAGCGGGTGTCGACAATACTGCCAACGTAGACTTTGGCACATTGGGAGGAGGTGTCGCGCAAGAATCAGATACGGATTTACGGAATAGATTACTCAGCAGAATCCAAAATCCTGTGGCACATTTCAGTGTTGCTGATATTGAAAACCAGGCGAGACTTATAGCAGGCGTCACAAGAGTATTTGTTCAATCCATCACACCGGCAATAGGTCAGGTCACTATTTATTTCATGCGTGACAATGATTCAAATCCTATTCCTGATACTTCTGAAGTTGCAACGGTGAAAGCCAAAATACTTGAAATCAATCCTGCTAATACAGCCGAAGTGGATGTGATCGTTAGTGCACCAACACCAATATCAACAGCTTTTACTTTCACATCGATCACACCAGACACTATCACAATGGAAAATGCGATAACGGCTACTTTAGGTCAATTTTTCGATGAATCCACTGTCGTCGGTGAAGATGTTGATGAGGATAAATATCGATCGGCCATTATTAGCACGATAGACACCGAAACGGGTGATCAATTAGCAACCTTTACTTTGAGCACACCTTCAGGAGATATTTCCATCAGCGTAGGTCAAATAGCCACATTGGGCGTGGTAACCTTTTAATGAGTGATTTAATTACAAGACACACCAAAACTGAAATGATTTCATCGTTGGCTGCTTATTTGCCTGGCGGTGAATTATTTGAGGCAGCCTTTATTCCTGGGACTAATTTCAATGCGTTGTTGGCTGGATTGTCAGGCGAATTATTACGTGCTGAAAATTTCATGTTTTTGTACAATAGTCAATTCATTCCAGATGATACCACTGTGTTCATTGAAGAGTGGGAATCCGCCTTAGCAATCCCCGATGATTGTTTCATCATTGATGAAAGCGATACTAACGAACAGCGTAGACTGAATATCTTAGTAAAGTTGGCATCACTGGGTGTGCAAACCGTAGATGATTTCGAAAATTTAGCAGCGATATTAGGGTTCGCTGATGTCCAGGTCTTGCCCGGGGTGGGATCTGACGATGAGTCTATTCTCAATGGGTCTTTTGATACAGGAGCCAGTTGGACGCTTGGTACTGGTTGGACTATTTCTGGGGGTACCGCAAATAAAGCTTCTGGTGTCGCCAGTGACTTAGAACAAGACATCACTTCAGTAACGGGTGAATTGTATGTTGTTGGGTATGAAATATCGAATAGGACGGCAGGTTCCGTAACAGCGGATGTAGGAGGCACCGATGGGGATACGAACTCTGAAAACGGAACATTCGAAGAACTTATAGTGGGCGGCAGCTCAGATACTGATTTCAGAATTCAGGCCGATGCAAACTTTGATGGGTCGATAGACAACGTGAGTGTGCGTGGATCAGAGGATACCGATCCGAGATTTACTATCGTGGTTATTTTTCCTTCAAGTGAAGCGGTAGAAAAATTTGCTTTGGATTTTCCGATACCCTTTGGAAATCCAGTGTTCGGAATATTGGTTTGTTTATTCACCAAGTTGAAGCCAGCAAACTGCGATATTATATTCAAGAATTCTACATAGCCAATGGACATTGAATTTGTTCAAATTTTATTAATATAGTAGGTGATAAGATGCTTGATTTTGGTACAAAAGTAGATAATGGAGTAGGTGCGGCGGGGATATTGACTGCAGTGGAATTCAATAATTATATTGATGAGTTGGAAAATGCGGTCACGAATACGGGACAGACACTCGATGCCACTGGCACTGATGTCACTCAATTGTCAAAAGCGGCCTCTATTTATGCAGCTGGATCAGATTTTTATACTGCAACTGGCACTAATACTTATGTCTTATCCACCGTTGGTAGTTTTCTCGCACCAGTTGCTTATTTTGATGGCATGCGAGTCCGTGCTGTCATCGGCAACGCCAATACAGGTGCTTCAACAGTCAATGTCGATAGCCTGGGTGCGAAAAATGTCTTTAATTCCGGAGCAGCGCTTAGCGGGGGTGAATTGGACGACAATGTTGAACTGGTTTTTGATAATGGCAATGATCGGTTTAATTTAATTAGAAGTGGTGACGATGGCACAGCCTTCAGTGGTGTGACGAGCGTTAGCGGTGGTACCAACATAAATGTGAGTGGCACAGCCTCTGTACCCATTGTTAATTTGGATGCTGCCATTACTGGCACGAGTGTCAATGGCGTTAGTTTATCGACTGGCAGTGGCACCAATGCTTTTCTAAATGGTGCGGGTAGTTATTCCACCAGTGTTGTGCAGACGATAACGGCAGGAACACTCATCACCAATACTGGCACCGCTCAAAATCCCACCCTGAATGTAGAAGGAGCTGAAGCGGGGACTTTCACCCCGACTTTGACTGCGACCAGTGGAAGTGGTACTTCTGTAAATTCTGGATCCTATACACGCATTGGCGATCTTGTTTATATCAATATACGAATATTTCTCTCTGCGATCGGAAGCTTATCCGGCAGTTTAACTGTGGGAGCTCTTCCCTTTGATCTTGCGTCTGGTGATAATGACATTGGTGTATTTTGCCAGGATGGATCCGCTTTAAATATAACGTCCGGCACATCTATAACTGGTAGCCAAATCCTGTCAGGTAATGACTCATTCCCACTTATGAATTGGGATCAAGGTACAGGGGTTAGCCCGTTGCAGGCCTCCGAACTTTCTAGTTCAGGCGACATTCAACTCACTGGGTTTTACAAAGCCTAGCATTTATTGGAATATCATTATGGCCATTATTTCTGTAGCTGACTGTGAAAGCACAAGTTTCCTGGTGCGGTTGGAAATTTCATCGTCTAATCGTTTTAATCTTTGCCACGCGTTAGAAAAAAACCATGAGGGTAGATGTGTTTCTTCGGTGATTCATCGCGTGGGTTGCCAATTCGATAAGCTCAGTGATGTTATTTATGAGGTACCTAATTGGCTGTCAGAGTTGGCTGAAAATTTACCCGAGGTCGAAATGCCACCCGCAGAGGGGGAGTTTATAACGGAAGTGATAGAATCGATATATATAACAGTGGGATCATCAGTTGTTATGTTACGCCCAACTTTTTTCACATGGCTCGGTGGCGAAATAGTAAGTTCATCGCGGCAGCCAAAGCTGCGGATAGAGTTAGTGGTAGATATAACTGGAGAGAAACCAGAATTTGTGTGGCTTGATAATTTCAGTCTGCTTGAGACGGATGAAAGGGTGTTGGCTATTTTAAACAATATTCCTACAACTGTTTTTGGTTTTAAAGACGTTAGCCTATAAAATAATGGGGGTTGGTTCATGAGTTTAGGTAATGAACAAAGATTGTTCACAAAGATGATTGGTCTATTAATTGAATGGGCTTATGAAAACGGTTATGAATTGACCTTTGGTGATGCTTTCCGAGATGCGAGAGTGTTTGGCGCTTCCGGTACCAAAGAAGGTTATGGTCGTGCATCTTCAAACCACAAGCGACGACTGGCTGTTGATTTCAATTTATTCAAGGATGGCATCTATCTGAATAAAACAGAAGACCATCAGCCCCTGGGTGAGTACTGGGAATCACTGGGTGGTTCCTGGGGCGGCCGATTCGACGATGGTAACCATTACAGTCTTGAGTACCAAGGTCACCGTTAAGATAAGGCCCTGTCTAGGGCATTATCGATGACTGAATTCGCGTAATAGATAGCACCAGCTTCTGAGTCATCTGCTGTTGTGTAATACACAAAACCAGTTATATCTCCTTTTGGGTGTTCATGCATATTAAGGGGGGTTTCAGTAGCATTATCGTAGTCTTCATATAGCCTATAGTCTGCACAGAAGACCGTATAATATTTATTACCGGTGGGTGCCAGGCTTGTTCTAAACCGGAGCCTTATTCCTTTGTAATGATAGATGCGTTCCATGATTTTACAAATCTCGGGTATGTTATTTCAGCGTGGCACATGTAACAGTAAAATTTTTACCAGTAATACTGATCCTCCAGCACCGCACAGTACGCTTAGTGATATCAAAAGTATATCAGCTTGTATGAAATTCTTAATGGCCTTTAATCTTTGAATTGATGTCATAATATCTAAGCAAAATGATAAAGGTTAGAATATATAAGAGCGTTCTCAACAATATCCACATCGTTGGTTCCAACTATAGTTACTCTATTATAAAGTTCGTTAGTATAGATTTGACTATCACCATCGTCGTCGTTAAAGACGTTGTAGAGTGTGACTCTGTTTATGCCGTTTGAGATCATCAGGAGTGTATTAGTATTGGGGGGTGCCGTTATAGCATCAGATGTATCACCATCATTATTTGGATCGTTTAAGAAATTAGCGAGAGTTGGTATATTAAAATCGACAATATTATCGTCCACTTTTTGTATCGGGATTGTCGAGAATGCATCAGCTAATTGGATTACATCATCTGCAGTAAAGTCCACGATAAAAGTTGTATCTGTTTTTTTACTACCAAAAGTATTCAATACAAAAGTATCTAGTCCTATAAATCCCGATAGATAATCGTCTCCACCTCCAGTAATTAATATATCGTCACCAGCACCACCTTCAAGATTATCGTCTCCATCAACACCATAAAAACCAGCATCCTGACCAACACCCGGGTAAATTTCATCATTGCTATCTCCAAAGATAATATCATTGCCGTCACCACCTGAAATATCGTCAGCACCACCACCCCCTATCAAATAATCATCACCACCTCTTCCATCCATTTCGTCGTAACCATTCAATCTCCCACCATGCACATGGTTGCTTTCCGAGTTACCAGTGAAATAGTCACTCATTGGAGAAAGTATAATTATTTCAATATTTTTAAAGTAGTCCTGACCAATAACATGGGTAACCTCGAAAGAATATATTGTTTCAGAAAGATACCAACCTCCTGTCAGTTTATTATTTTCATCAAGTTGTTCATACACTTCTTCCATATTTATATCAACAAATTGATTAACTTCATTTAGCAGAACATCATAACGCAAGTTTAATATATCGGTGCCTTCACCACCGTCGAGCCAGCTATTTCCTATAATTTTATCGACAATTCCTGAGTTACCGGTAAATATATCATTACCGCCCATTCCATAGCCGATGTAAGCCCCTCCGTAAGTATCTAGGTAATTACTATGCTCGTTACCTCTTAGTACACTGATGCCAGGTGCGGTCGCTCCAACTGAGATACCGTAGTAATCGAACACACTGATCGAACCCACGATTTCATCATTCTCATTATAGAAAAATATTTCTCCAATCTGACCCAGTTCTGAGATTTGCATATCTACACGGAACGATCCTAAAGATTCGCTGTGGAAGCTTATAGTACTTTCATTACGCTCTTGGCCGATGATGGTTGTCCCGAGCGCAGGTGTTGTCCATACCCATTTGTCATCTACAGAACCGCTAAAGAATTCTAGAGGTTGTTTTTGTAAATAAATATGATCACCAAGAATGTCACCGTTTTCATCGAATATTTCATTTTGCTCGATCCATATATCGCGGGCAAAAGAATTCTGCCCCAGCGTAGATGCACCGTCGCGGCTAGCTTGTAGAATCATCTCTCTTTCATTGACGCTTGTAATCGATACCCCAGCATCTTGATTTACTGGACCGTGGTTATTTTTGTCCGCTTGATCATCGACATGGACTTCTAGCGGTAAATTTAGGGCTTTGTTAATAATAATTGTGAATGTATTTTCAATTTTATATCCATTAATATCCTCAAGAATAAAAGTGAAAGGTGATATTGTTTTATAAGCGTTATACTCATTGCCTTCAAACCCGGGGATTTGTGTAAATCTCGTATCAATACCCTCATACGCTGCTTGTAGATGAAATACCATTGAGCCAACTTGAGCGTTGAAATTTTGTTGTTGAATAATATTGCCATCGCTATCCATAATTGTCAGGGTTTTTACCCCATCGTCATCATTCCCATATATCGTTAATGAGTTATCAGATGAGTCCCAATCGTAAATAAGATAACCCGCCGTATTAGAGGCTATCGGAGGAGGTACTATCGGAGGAGGTACTATCGGAGGAGGTACATACTCATCAACGTCTATTACGGATATGGTCAATGTCAGACTGGTTTCATTGTTACTGGCATCTGTGGCAATTACATCAATGGAATAGGAATTTCTGGCTTCATAGTTCGGTGATGATATGAATTTTACTATGCCATTATCCTGATCGATTACGAATGAAAGAGCATCATATCCACTGAGTCTATAAGTGATTTGGTCTTCTAATTTTTTGTGATTCTCCATCGCCTGTGCATCATAAACAACCGTATGCGTGGGAGAATTTTCCAAAATGGTTACTGTGGTTCCACTGGTAAAGACTGGCGGTTCCGTATCAGGAAGTACACCCAATGCTACCATCAAATCATTCAGAGCAGTTTGCGTAATGTGCTCAGTTTTCGATGTTGTGTCAAAATCGATAATGGAAAAATAGTCATCGATGGCAAATTTATCAGCTGAGTTTTCTCCGCCATATTGATACTCTTTGGCTTTTTCTGGCCCTAGATCAATCAATATATTGGTAATAGCATTTGCTACTGCAAGTCTGTTATCTATGGCTAATATATCAGTACTGGCCGGCAATATACCATCAAGAATACGGATAACAATATCCACAAACTTTGCTTCACCACTATCGAGTAAACCAACATAAAACTGCATACCTGTGGTGTCAGGAATACGGCCAAATAATTGTTGGTATAATCCGGCAATCAAATCACTGTTTGAAAGAGTATTGTAATTATCCTCAAATTCTTGTGATTCAACAAATGCTTGGACAACAAAATCTTTATTGTCTGGATATTTATTGACCCAATAATCTAACCCGCCTGGATCTGCTGGGCGTCCATAATAAGCTAAATAAAATAGTTGAATGATGTCAGTATTATTGTTCAAAAAACTATAGCGAACTGATGAAGTTTCCATGTTGAAATCCATTATCAATATGTGGACTTCTAACAATACGCTTGGATTTTTACCATAAATAGTATCTTTGGACACTGGTAATATAATTGGTGATATAGGGCACTGTAAAAATAAATAGCCCCTAAATACACTGATAAAATTGCCAGTATCTATAAGGATTTTAGGGTGATAAAGTCCGGATTTATAAGTTCATGTAGTGCGACGACTGCGAAATTATAGTCTATGTTGTAATTGTATATGCCTAATTATATAGGGAACAAATATACAAGCGAATTATAGGAAAAGATGGATAACTCTCACAATATGGATAGTGGATATAGTCATTATGATTAATGAATCTTCGGTTGAATATAGTAAATTATTAACACGCCGAGAAGTCGGTGTTGCCAGGCTTATGGGTTATGGACGAACTAACAAAGAGATTGCACTGGAACTACAACTTACAGTCGGTACCGTCAAAAACTATACTTCAAGAATTATACATAAATTGGAGGCGACTAATCGTGTCGAAGCCGCCGTTAAATTGTTTATGTCAGACATTTATACATCTGATTAAGTGTTTGTTCTTGCTAAATAAAATAAGCCCAGATGCCGGTATTTCTAGGGTTTACTGAATAATGTTCAATAATTTTTAAGTTTGTATGTTTTCAAAATATACCATACGCTTTATTATAGTGGAGTTTAATATGCGAAATATAATCACCGTAGTATTTATAAGTATTGTTCTAACAGGTTGTCTGATTCCTTTGGATGGTCAACAACTCAGTTCAACTAACCAAAATTTTACGATTTACACATTCAAACCAAATCAGAGAGTACAGTTACAATGTGCGGAATGGTTCTGGTATGCCGGCCATGACCAGGATCCTCGGTGGAGCGATAACTATCACGTAGGCTGGACAACAATGGCTACCGGACGGACGAGTTCAAACCCCATCAACCCAACACAGAAGACAAAGATTTACGTTGCGCAAGTAACAGTTGATCCAGTCGCTCATCAGTCAACTTTCAAAAATTTCACTGGATGTTATGGCTATTTGGAGCAAGGTAATTTGGAAATCAGGCCCCAGGTTTATAATAGTGGCTGGAAAAATTGGATAGTGTTTGATCAAACCGGCCTAGACTGTATGAAAGACAACGATAGGCATGGTGATAATAGCAACGATCCTGAATGGAGCAAACGTGCCAATATGTGCAAGACTGGCGGCAGCGGATTTTACCATATCAAATAGTTGTCGGTAGTGGTAACTTACTTCGTCTTTAACTAAAGGAGGTTGTTCAAATGGAAGAAGTCAATAAAATATCAATTTTAAAAAGGCATATTATAGTAGCCGCGATGGTTGTTTTTACAACGAGCATTTCTCCGCAGACACTGGCTCGTGATGAAACAATGATAGAAGAGATGGTTATCACTGGTACTCGGCGTGAAGTGCGCTCAGTTTATGAATCTTCAGTCCCGATCGATGTGATTAGCAGTCAAGACCTTCGCAATCAAGGTGCGAGTGACTTAACGGATTTGATTCGCAATGTAGTGCCATCCTTTAATGTCCAAACTCATGCTATAAGCGATGCAGCCACACTTGTCCGACCAACCAATCTGCGCGGCCTGGCATCCGATCATACCTTGGTATTGGTCAACGGTAAGCGCCGCCATCGATCGTCTGTGATCACCTGGTTGGGTAATGGTGTCTCCGATGGTGCTCAGGGCCCAGATATTTCTGTATTTCCATCGATTGCGCTAAAGCAGGTAGAAGTACTCCGTGATGGTGCATCGGCTCAGTACGGTTCTGATGCCATTGCCGGTGTGATGAATTTTATTCTCAAGGACAGTACTGAAGGTGGCACCCTAGAGGCCAAATACGGTAACTATACAGAATACAATGAGGCTGCTTGGACGCTCTCGGGGAATGTTGGGTTTCCTCTGAGTGATAATGGTTTTGCCAACTTGAGTTTTGAATATGGTGTGTCCGATCCGACGAATCGTAGTGTGCAACGCACAGATGCAATAGAGCTTATAGCAGGAGGCAACACTGCAGTCACGGATCCTGCGCAGATTTGGGGTAGTCCTGACATTCGTGAAAATCTGAAAACGGTCTGGAATCTGGGCATCGATATCGGTAATGCATCACAGGTCTATTTATTTGGTAACTATGCAGGCAGAGAGTCGGAGGGTGGTTTTTTCTTTCGCAATCCAGATACTCGCGGTGGTGTCTTTGTGCCAGCCGGTGGTGACGGTACTCAGCGCCTGGTAGGCGACACCACAGGCGATATGAGTGGTAATTGTCCAGCCGTCCAGGTCGGTGATAACAGCGCCCTGGGGACAGTTATGGCGAATCCTAACTGCTTTGTCTATAACGAAATGTTTCCTGGTGGCTTTACACCCAGCTTCGGCGCCAAAATAGTCGATTTCAGCACCATCGTCGGTATGCGTAAATACTACGAAAGTGGTCTGAATTACGATATCAGTGCCAGTTATGGCTACAGCGATTCGTCCTTTTTCATCTCGAACACTGTCAATGCCTCACTTGGGCCCCAGACGCCGACAACATTTGAACCCGGTGATTACACCCAAATCGAGACTAATTTCAATGCCGATTTCGGATACCCAATTCAAGTCTCTGCATTTGCTTCCGATCTGAATGTTGCTGGTGGTTTTGAATGGCGTAAAGAAGCATTTGAAATCACATTAGGTGATCAGGCTTCCTGGGAAATAGGACCACTGGCAGACCAGGGCTTCTTGCCGGCATCTAATGGTTTTTCTGGATTCAGCCCACAGGCCGCGGGTAACTGGAGCCGTTCTAACATTGCAGCTTATATTGACTTAGAGGCTGATATCACCGACCGATGGTTGGTGGGTATTGCTGGGCGATGGGAAAATTTTGCTGACTTTGGCACTACGACCAACGGCAAGATTTCCACTTATTTCGCTTTAACTGATCGTTTGGCTATTCGATCCTCTTACAGTACCGGTTTTAGAGCCCCTACGCCGGGACAGTCGAATGCCTTTAATGTATCCACTGAATATGACGCTTCTATCGATGATTTGGTTAACAATGGAACAATCCCTTCAACCAATCCATTGGCAAAACTACGAGGTGGCACGGATCTTGATCCGGAAAAGTCCACTAACCTGACAGCAGGTATCGTTTTGCAGACTGCTCGATTCAGTTTAACCGTGGACTATTTCAAAATAGAGCTCTCAGATCGCTTAGCGATTTCTCGTCTCTATGAACTGACCAATGATGAGCGCGAAAACCTACTCGAATCGGGGGTTACGTCAGCCGCTACTATTCAGCGATTCCGCTTTTTCACCAACGAAATCGATACTACCAGTGAAGGTTTTGATGTGGTGGGTACCTGGTCTACTGAATCGCATGCCGGTGTGACGGATTTCACCTTGGCATACAATCGAACTAATACCACAGTGGACAGTGGTGTGACGGAAAACGTTGATCAGACACGCATAGACGAACTTGAAGACGGCCTCCCCAAATGGCGTGCCAATCTCGGTATTAACCACGCCTACAACAATTGGCATTTTATGGCACGTTATAACCACTATGCTGGTTGGTATGATTCGGAAGACAGTCACTATTACGGTGGTTATGGCACCCTGGACGCGGAGGTGGGTTATTCATTCATCAATGGTGCAAGCCTGGCTATGGGTGCCACCAATATCACCGATGCGACGCCGGATAAAAATCCACATGCCGCAGCCACAGTGGGTAACCAGTACAGCCAGTTTGCACCCGGTGGGTTTAACGGCGCTTTTTGGTACGCTCGGATGATCTACGATTTCTAAAAAGAAATAATAGGAAAACCAATACATGCCTAAAGTAATTGATCATGATGAAGAACGACAAAAATTAGTTATTACCGCAGCTCAACATATCGCAGACAATGGAGTACTTGGTTTCACTTTACGCGATCTAGCGAGAGCACATGGCGTTACTAAAGGGCACATTCAGCACTATTTTTCCTGTAAAGAAGTACTATTACTGGGTACTGTGGATTATATCGAAACAAGATTTATTAAATTAATGGAATCCAATATCACAGATAGCTTCGAATTAACCCAGTATCGTTTATCTCAAATGTTGCCTATGGATAAAGAACGATCAGATCTATGGCGCGTAAAACTGGCTTTTAGCATATTTGCCAGGGATTCGGTTGATATTCACAAGAGCATACTGTATTGGTATCAGCGGGAACACCAGGTAGGCACTCGATTATTTAGAAAGGCTGAATCCAAGTATTGCTTCCACAAAGATTTCAACCCGGGTGAGGCCTATCGCTCGTTAATCGTGTTAGTTTATGGGTTTGGATTCACCAAAAATATAAATCCAAAATTGCTGCCGCCATCATATCAGCAATCGATATTAAACAAAGCGATAGATGATTTGCTACTGTGACTTTAAAAACCTGTTGATGTACAACTACTGGTAGAAAAATCAGTGTTACTAATTGAATCACACTCCTAGTGGTATATGTTTCTAGGGAGTGGGGTTGAAGGTCTTATTCGTATTAGAATAGGTGTGTAAACATTAATTCAGATTGATACTTCTTGAAATACTGTATTTTTATCCACGAACAATAATAAATGGAGAGACTAATATGGCCAAACGTAAAATATACACCGATAAATTCATTTACAATGCTTGCCTGCTGGTAACACATGATGGAATGTCTGTCGCAGACGCTTCCAAGAAGGTAAAAGTACATCATACGATGATGAGAAAATGGATCAATAAGGCCAAAAAGGGTTCGATCAAGGCCGCTGTAGTCAAAGAATCTACTTTGGTGAGTGAGCTTGAATCGAGAATCCAAATGCTTCAGAATGAAATAGATATATTGGAAAAGGCACGCGATATACTGCGATAATAATTATATTATGGGGAGCAATAGCAGCAGAGGGACGTTAAACCCTTTTATGGCACCTGGCCCAGGTGTTGCTGTGAATAGGGCACTCTCCACCATTCGCAGAACTCCAGGTTCTCTTAGGCCAAGCCCATATTTAAAAGCTAAAATAATGTAGCCCAACTATAACCAGACCGTCACATCCATTTCACTTGCAACGTATACTAGAACGTTATCGTCGGATGCATAGAGCTCATAATCACTGCTCGCGTCAAACAAATACCATCCATCACCAGAATCGAATTCAACAATATCAGTCTCATTACCATTTATATACAGAATGTTATCGGCGTCTGTCATGCTGACAACATCATTCTCTGAAAGTTGTAGCGTATGGGTATTTTCTCCAACATAGTTAAAATTAGTCCAAGTCTGCAATAATAATATTTCAATGTTGGCTACATATGCCCCATCTAATTCTGAGAAATCGATGAGACCGTCCTGGAAAGCCAGCCAGAGTGTATCTGTACCTCTACCCCCATCGGCGCTGAAATAATGTTGATGAACAATCAGTAGATCATCGCCATTATTCCCGTCTAAATAATCATATCCCGTGGTAAATAAACTGTTGCTATCTGGGCTATCAGTTCTCACACCACCATCAAGAATATTATCAAGGTCATTGCCAATAAGTACGTCGTTAAATTGGGTGCCTATTATATTCTCTATATTTTTGAGCCTGTCACCCTCGGCATGACCGAATTGTCCAGTGATCCATTCTGTGCCGTCTGGAGATCCCTCAAGATTAATCGACACCCTTCCTTCTATTATTGTATTCTCATTTCCCAGATAGTTAGCAGTGTCAGTCCCATCTCCACCATCCAGGGTATCGGCTCCGCCGCGACCAGTGAATATATTATCGTTGGCATCACCGGTGAAAGTATCATCGTGATCTAGACCTGCAATATTTTGAATATAGATTAATTTTTCAGTAAATTGACCTTCACTGCCTGTGGATACATGGACAAAACCCTGGCTATCGACATTGCTAAGATCAACAACAAGTGGTTGTTGACTTTCATATTTAAAATCATAGGTGTTACTACCTGTACCACCGTCGATCTCGGAATCGCCGTTCCCACCTCTAAAGGTATCATCTCCCCCTTTACCATAGGCAAAAAAACCATCCCCACCATAGGTCTCTAAAAGATTACCAAGGCTATTGCCTATGGCTATAGAACCATCACTGCCTAAACTCATAGCTATCGATTCAACATAATACATCGTTATCTGACCAATCAACTCATTATCAGCAACAGAATAAGCATAGACTGTGCTTATGCCACCAGGTTCGGCCAGAGTTACATGAAAATACAGGGGAATGTTGTATGCATGGAGTGACAAATATGTATCGGTAGAGGTGTTGCCTCCAACATGACTACCGATAGGTGTCATTATCCAAATACCGGTACCATCCCTTTGAGGAAGCATGATAATATCGGATAATGCCGTAAAAGGATCTGTATAATATATACCGTCTGAATAGATATCTTTACTTTCATGATCTAACTTAAGCAAAATAATCTCGGATTCAGCACTTCCAGTTGTGAGATATTCTGATGAAATTATCATGCTATAGGTATAGCTGTAAATATATCCACTATCATTGCTATAACTGAATGTCCAATCCTCATACGTGGTTATTGTCCCATCATTACCAGCTTCTGAAAAATCAAAACTGATGGCAGTATCATTCTTACTCATGATAGGGTTTCCGACTGTGACAGTATTACCATCACCATCGACGACCGTGATAACGTAGTTTACGGATGATATCGTGAATACACCGGTGTCCGAATTCCATACATAAGATATTTGAGGCGGTATATTATGGTGTGATATAACAATCGGTAAAGGTGGTGGTGGTGTTGGTTTGGGCAAGACCCCCAGGTCAATCATGAGATCATTGAGGGCGTTCTCTGTGAGATGAACAGTCCGACTATGGTCATTACTACCGATAGCACCAAAATATTGCTCTATGGCCTCTTGATCTCCTATTTCACTGAATCGATATTCAGATGCTTTCTCAGGGCCAAGTTCTGTTAATAAATCAGTCACAGCGATAGCAACGGTCAACTTATTGTTCATAGTACTGTGATCCAGGGTACTTTCTTGAACACCGTTGATAATATATAGGACAATGTCTAGGAGCGTCGCTTCTTCCGTATCAAGCATGTTGGTATAAAAATCAAGCCCTTCCTGCTCAGGAAGGCGGTTAAATAAATGTTGATAAATGTTGCTGACGGACTCCGCATTGGATAAGTCACCAATATTATTCTGGTACTCGGCAGAAACACCAAAAGCATGGATAAGATAATCCCGGTTCCCGTTAGAGATATTTGCCCAGAAATCGAGACCACCAGGGTCTGCCGGACGTCCATAGTAACCTATGTATAATTGCTGCACGAAATCGTAATGACTTAAATATTTATTATTGATAATCTGTCACCTGTCACGCAAAAAAGCGTAAGAGTAATTGTCTTATATATTTTGTGATAGTAGCCAAAGGCACTGTGCGGATAACTAGCTTGTTCTGTTGAGCGGTATGGTGTAGTTTTTGTGATTCGAACGTAAGGAGGCTTTCAAATGAAACAATTAATATTGTCTTTAGCATTAATAATATTGATAAATCCTATCTATGCATCAGAACATGACGACAGCGGATTTTATGTTGGGCTCAAAACCGGTGTGTGGGAATTTACGGAAGATCCGATCGGCAAGTTTAGCAGTTCATCGACCGGTATTTTTGGTGGTTATAAATATAACCGTTACCTGGCCATAGAATTGGATTACCTATCCAACACGCGCGCCACTGCCAGCAATGCTACAGAAAGCAGTACCGTTGAATCTAATTCCTATATTTTGGCTTTGCGGCCCATATTACCGTTGAATGATGAGTGGGAACTATTTGCAAAATTCGGTGTGGAGTATTACCGGTTCCACGATACAATCACGCAGATAGATGGCACATCAAAGAACATAACGGGTGAGAAAAATGTCTATTCCCAAGGTGTCGGGATCGGATGGAACAAAAACAATTTTCAGGTTCGTGCCGAAGTCCAGGGAGACAAGGAATTTGATTTCAGGGTTTATTCTATTGGGTTAGCGTACAACTTTTGACTGAAATAGGAAATGTGGGATTTTAAAAGTCCCACATGTTTACCACACTATCCAATCCGGATAGTGCTTAACATACCCACTATGGGTTAAATGGAGAAGGCTATGAAGAAGTTGATTTTAGCAGTTGCAGCAGTCGGTTTATTTACTGCTGTAGGTGTGTTTGCTTATACACAGGCTGATTCACTCGAAACTCAAGATCAGGGTCGATGGTGTTGGCTGACTATCTGTGATAACTATTAAGACCGTTAGTCTGCGGCCTTAATATTTCTGACTCATCAATGCCTCCAGGAGGGGGCATTCAGTGGTTTCAATCTGGTTGTTGCTGTGAATCGATCTCTCCACCACTAAGAGGAATTAATATAATGAAAAATGGTTCTTGGTTTTTATTGGCGGCATCATTGGTCACTTTAGTGATAGGGCATATGTTTATTGTAGCTTCAATAGGCAAGGATGTTGGTACAGCAGGAGCAGGCATAGCCGTTTTTGCGGGCATCTATGGAATTAGGGCGTACTATAGATAGGGCACTCAGCACCGTTAACTAAAGAGGAAGTTAATATGAAAAAAGAAAAATGGAAAGGGCTTTTGCTAGCATTGCTAGTTGTTGTGTCTCTAAATATATCCATTGTGGATAAGGCCGAAGCAGGGCTGTCATGGCTAAGTCGTGCCAATTGCGCCAGTTTTAACGAAAGTGTTACCTGGGATATCCTGTCACATTATCTGTGGACCTATACGAGCCATTCTAAAAACGGCGTGTTTATGCATGGGTGGAATACTGGCTGGCGATATACCTGGCGTAGCTATGCGGGAGACAATGAATGGCCTGGAGGATGGTATGTATGGGGCAACCATTACAGGTGGTTGCATTGGAATATATACAAACTCGGAAGCACCCACACAACTAGCTGTAACCTAAGTCAATGGTAATGCATAAATTGTAAAAGGTAAGAAAAATGAAAAATATCATTATTTTTATGATCGCTATTGTATATTCGCTTGCGGCATATTCGAACAGTGACGCGCAGGAACCGATGTATGTCCCCCCCGGCATTACTTATCAGTCTATTGATGATATGCAAGTGCCTTTGTTTTTCAAGAATATGGCAAAGCACCAACGTAGGCAAATGGAAGATCAGGGCTATATCGATGCCAATAACGATGAAGTTGTTGATATGGAATCCTATTCGATGAATGGTCGCACCGGTAGGGATCTGCACCAAATGGTTGATATAGAAAGCAAGCTAGCAATTATCCCTGCTGACTTAAGTAATACTCCATTTGCAAAAGCCGTTTTTATTGGTGCTCTATATGCTGGTGGTCTCACTGATGGTGGATGGAGTGGTATAGAGCGTGTGTTTAGATTCCCTAAATTGGGACTCGTAAGGCTGGATGAATCAGACTATGTAATAGCCGGTGGTGGTGCCGTCATAGCTACAGAAGCAGTCAACGATAAGGTTAATGGAGCAGCCGCCGTTTTTGTAGTGAAGCAAACTCGTAATAAGCGAGTGGTAACGGAACTGATGTGGTTTGGCGATACCAAGATCTACACCCTGACAACGGCCAACAAGATGGTTAGAGAAGATGCGCTGCACAAGAGGCTTATTAGCCTGGCAGAGTCTATTAGATAGCTCACGCTCTCCACCATTAACAAGGCAATAAAATGATGAAATTCATATTAGCAATAATGCTCAGTGTACTAATATTGGGATGCGCTGTTACTAAAGTCCCTGTTGTCATTGGTGGAAGTAGGGCAGACGGTACAGTAGACACTATGTATACCTATGGCACCTTACAAAATGTGACAGTGGATATGATACCTACAGACAAAGCAGCATTATCCATATGTAAAAGATGGGGATATACCGATATAGAACGTTTCCCTTCTGGAACTCGTGAATGTGGTGGCTATGATTACAAAGGGGGTTGCGTAGATCCACAAATCAATCACAAGTATCAGTGCGTCAATGAGAGTAAATTGTCTAATGAATAATTCATTTTGTAGCTTCTACTTTGGCTAGTTTCCGCACACAAATTTGATAGTGTGAATAGGGCACCATCCACCATTAGAGGGGTGCCCCATTTAGTCGTATACCATACTCTTGAAAGCATCTAAATTTTGATATTTGCTGCCATAGCCCTGTTCCGCTATTTCATCGAGCTGGTATATTTCCATTGCCTCGATAGTTTCTCGGGCTTGTTCAGCGGAATAACCGATAATAAAGCACAGGTAGTAATAGATGCATGCCAGGCGCTGGGTTTTGGTAAGGCGCTTCTTGATCAGGATGCCTAGCTTGTTTTTTCTACGCGACCGACTCAATGTAGTATTCCCAGGCCTGTTGAACAGAAACAAAACGATCATGATCGCCACCAGGTCTGTCTGGGTGCGAGTCTCTGCGCTTTTTCTTGAATGCTGACTGAACTTCATTGTGCGTGGCTGTAGGTGAAACCCCCAATATTGCCCACCACTCGCCAGAACTTTGATCTGTAAGAGCCTGGAACCCACTGAAAGCCCGTTCCATCATATCAGATGCTCCCCATCGCTCAGTTCCCCGAATAGCCTCTACAGTTTTACGCAGCGCTTGGACGTTGTTCTTGACACCTATCCATCGATCACAGGCAAACACCATTGGCTTTTTCTTGTATTCGAAGTAAACAGCAGCACCTGGATCTTCAGGTTCTTTCCTACTGGCATAGGGCAGCCCATCTTGACGAAGTTCAACGTCTGTAGATAGTACGATATGCTTGGCACCCATCAGTTCGAGCTCATGCATTAAGCCGTCCCGTGCTTTGGCAAACGAAGTGCTAAATCTGGCATAATCTCTATATATGTTCTTTGTTGTTTTTATCCAGCCTGCCGGCCAGTCCAGTGGGTATGCTTCGGCTCCCATCGTTTACTCCTTATAACTTAATCAGAATATTAATTAACTGGCCTGCCTGCATTTTTTGCAGTTAGACTGGAATCCATAACCACCATGTTTGTGACAATATTCAATGCCACTCTTTTGAAGCTTTTTATGGATAACCGCCTTGGCTCTTTCGCTGGCTTCGGCGCCGGCGATAAATATGGTTTTGACTGTATCCTCATCAGCGTCTTCCAGGCATTCCAGGCCCTCATCGGTCTTTAACCATTTGTCCCATTCATCGGCGAATTCGCTTTTCATATCAATCTAGGATCTCCCCTCATAAAAATCAGAGTTTCTGTCACACTATCAGTATGACTCGATGATGATTTTTGCCTGTAGATTTCATCAGTCAATTCAAATTCAAGATCACTGCCCCATTCATCGAGCATTTCTTTGTCTTGGACGACATAATAATCCGAACATAATAATTTATGAAAGTTAACGATTTGAAACTTCCATCCATTAGGGATGATAACTCGCCTGACGTTCCTTTCTACGATTTCATCACAATCAAAAATCACACCCAGGTTGGGTCCAAGTTTGTTGCGCAAAGACCAAAACTTGATTTTCACAGGGGCGTATAATTTGGGTAACTCCATATCTCTATTCCTATTGGTCAGTGTGGGCACTCATTTAAACATGTCCGTGGTACGGCTACAGCGGACTTTGATTTCATCGCCGGGGTTTAGGAAAGCAGTGCAGCAGGGCTTCCCACGATCGTCATATGTCCACTCAGGGGGGTATTCATCATCCTCTTCGTCATAGGCCATAGTGATAGCCACGATTCCACACACCTCATCATCTGAGCATTCATCATAATATTTGCCCTCACTCAAGTGTTTGTCCCTGGCACATTGAAAACACCAATCTTCCATAAACGATTCGCCTTCACTACCATTGCAGGGGCGATACTTTTCACCTGGAGTATTCATAGCTCCACCTCATTGGCATCAGAATATTTCATATCAAGTCTTTGTCAACTCCTCTAGCATTGCTTCCCAGTCGGGACTCTCGCCTTTCATCGCTACCCACAGTAGGTTGTCTTTCATAGAAAAGCGCCGGTTCTCATTCCATTCACCAACATTCACTTTTGTAATAGATAACTCACCTCCCTGCCTTTGGCATTCTTCGACTACGGTGGCCTTTGTCACCTTGTTAAGTGGGTTAGCTGTGTTAGATAGTGCGCGTCTCTGATTTAAGCTCATTTTGTTTAATCTCTTTGATGTCCCAGCTTGCTATTTGGTAACCCGTCTCTTTCTCTTCAACTCCCCAGCTACTGGCCGTCCATTTTTTGACTTTAACAATATCGCCGATCTTGCCCGCATACCAATATTCCGGGCTGGAGCAAGCTATAATTTCAACTCGGATAAATCTGCCGATAATCATTTTTAACTCCTCATTTCCATTATTGCTTAATTCCACGTTTTACCTTGATGGCATAGAGTTTTTTTTTGCTCAGTTTCATGTGAGCTTCAATGCTTGCTACATGGTAGGGTTTAAGTTGGCGGGTGCCATTCTTAAACTCGTTGTAACGTGGGTAAGCCAGCCCAAGCAGTTTTGCAGCTTGGGTGGGAGTAGTGTCGGTGTAGGCTTCAAAATCGGTTAGCATTCATAGTACCGCTTTATGTATTGCTGATGAGGTTCGGAGGCTGAAATTACTATCTAGTTGGGGATGTTTGCCTGCTCTGACAGCACTATCAAAGCCTGCGTACCAGTCGCGCCAAGGCGGTGTGATTATTTTTAGTCTTACAGGGGCTGCACGAAACTCACCGTCCTTTGCTGCTTTTTCTCCGGCTCTATAATGTGTGCTTTTCATCCTATTATGCTCCTTGCTTATACAGCGTTAATGCCTCAGTAATAGGCAATTCATTCAGAAGCGTCCCATCAGGGTATTGCTCGCGGGCATGGCTGAATAATGCACAATCAGGTTTTTTGGTGCCCTTATAGCCAATCTCCATTAATTGCCCAGCGCTAATTTTAATCACTGCTTTTTTCTTGAGCAGTTTTTTCAAGTCTTTCAGCATTAGCCATTTGTTTACAAGGTCAGTGCAAATACCTTCAATATCAGGCTGGTATTTAAAATCTAAAACCTCGTCATGTTCAATTGGAAGAGAGTCAATATATTTCTGCATTGAATCCCAGCCCTGCTTGTCTTCTACATACTGGTAATCGGCGCCCCCATGGCCATCATTGCTTGCTGTGCCAACTCGCTTGCCGTTAAAATAAACACTAGCCTCATAACAAAAAGTTTCCTGGCTAGCAAATCCAGAGTGCTTTATATTTTTTAATTCAATGTTACTCATTGTGTGATTCTCCATAATTCCTTTTTAGTGTGTACAATGGCGTTGGCCATGTACTTAATATACGCAATGAGTATAGATAATGCAAGCTTTATTTTAGGGTGACGGGGTTAAGCAACTAACAATCTCCAAGCAGCTGCAGTGCATTGTGGCACTTGGCCGTTTCCAATGGCTTTAAGTCTGTCCACTTTTGCGGCCATCCCATTCGCAATTCCGAATGCGTTGGGTGCGGGTAAGTCATCGAATACATTATTTTCACATAGTCTCGCCACTGGTCGAATCTTTGTGTACCTTTGTCCTTGCGTATTGCTGTCGTGCCACCTTTCCAGTCTGTAGCTAACATCGTTGGCAACAATCCAGATTCTGTCTCTTCGGTGATCTGCGCCAGCATAGGCAGCTGATACAACTCCCCATTTCGCATCGTACCCCATCGCGGCAAGGTCGCAGCATACTCTGTCGAGTCCTCGAATAGTGAGCATTGGGCTGTTTTCAATGAGTGCGTATCGGGGTCGTACTTCGCCAATGATCCTTGCCATTTCTGTCCACAGGCCGCTTCTTTCTCCGTCGAGCCCTTCGCCGGTGCCAATGGCTGATAGATCCTGGCAGGGAAATCCTCCAGAAACGACATCAACACGACCTCGCCAAGGTCTGCCGTCAAAGGTGCAAACGTCATCCCAAATCGGGAAAGGCGGGAGAAGTCGGTCATTCTGTCGCTGGATAAGTATCCCTGTGGGGTAGGGCTCAATTTCAACAGCGCAGATTGTTTGCCATCCAAGCAATTGGCCTCCGAGTATTCCTCCACCAGCGCCTGCGAATAATGCCAACTCATTCATTTACCTTCCCCGCTCGACCGTGGGCGGTTTTCTGGGCGGTTTTATGCGATTTGTGGAAGTTTGGTGTGAGCCGCTGTGAAAGCAACTTGTTTAGAATCATGCACTTATCTACACAGTGCTTCATAGCGCAGCACACCCGGTAGAGTTCGAGTCCCGTCCGGTCCGCCATTTCCTTTCTCTTATTATTCATGTACTTAGGCCTCCTTTCGTTGCCCAGTTGTCCCCCTCGGGGCGGTTTTGGGGCGGTTTTGGTTTTACCAGCCTTCCCCGGCGATCACTTTTCCCTCGAGCTTATGCTTGTCATCCTGCTGGCTATAGCCCTCTATCCATTCAGCATATATCCGGTAAAACATTTCCAGCGTGTGGCCCATCTGTTGGGCAGCTTTCCCTGGCTCAACACCAGAGGACAACAGTTCCGCGGCACGCGTGTGCCGGCATGTATAGGGGATCCGATAGGGGATGTTCAGAGCCTCGAGTGTGATTTGCCATTGCCGATTAAATACATCGGTGTCCAGGTGCGGACGGTCGAAGCTGTTAAGGAAAATGTAACTTTTCTTCCAGCGCGTCGTATGCGCCTTGATAATCTCTCGGGCCCAGGTAGGAATAAAAACGTATCGGGCTTCATGATTTTTGGTGCTGGCTTTCCGTTGCCGGCGTACTATCGATTTGTAGACATGGAATTGTTCTGCCTCCAGGTCGGACCACTGCAGGGCCAGTATCTCCCCGGGGCGCAAGCCGCAGCCAAACAGAATCGCAAAATATACCAGCGCCTGGCCGGTGGATGCACCGAGAATGGATTGGCGTTCTTTGCGGGTGAATCGCTGGATCTTGGGTTTCTGGTGTTTCTTTATCTTGATGGCGGCTACAGGGTTGCTGGTAATCATGCCGTCATCCATGGCCAGGGTGAATACGCCACGCAGGGGAATTAGGATGTTTTTCTTCGTCTTGTTACTGACTGGCGCCTTTTTCAACACTTTTTTGATATCGCTGGTGCGTATATCGGTGATCAGGTGGCCGCTGAAGGCCGGTAACCAGTATTTGTCCAGTGAGCTCTTATAACTGAGTAGGGTTGACCAGTCGGCGTCCAGGGTGTCTAGAAAGGTCTGTGCGAGGTTTCCCATAAAATCTGTATTGGCGTCGGCATCATCGACATATAGAGGTAAGCCCAGGGCCATGCGCTGCTTTAGGTCGTCTCTGCGCCGGGTCGCTGCGGCAAGGTCAGCTTTGATATATGGATTGCCCTGGAGGGTTTCCGAATAGAAGAGTTTGCCCCCTCTCCAGATCCTGACGCGGATCCCATTTCCGTGGGGCTCGAGGCCTGTGGGCCACCGTTTCTTAGCCATTTATCCATTTCCTCTATAAAGATGACCGTGGTTCGGCCAAACGTCTGGTAGTGTATACCCTTCTTCAGATAACGCTCTATCCAGCCGCGTAGCTGACCATCGGTAAACCCCGACTCTTCGAGATATTTGGTTTTTGCAATACCTGCTGCATGTCCCATATTAAACACCTACTTTTCTCTTTTAACCTTCACTTCTGACTGTTTGTTCTGCAGTCTGAGTTCAAAATGCAGAGTACACAGATCACATTTTACGGCCTTTTCATCACAGTCTTTAATTGCACATACAGTCATCACTGGTTCTCCCCAGGGGGTTTTCTCGTAGCATTCATCACATACAGTTGCGGACTCAAAGACATTAACCCCATTGCGTTTAGCCTCTGCTAATGCCTCTTCTTCACTCCAGTCGTATGCAAAAACACCTTTGCACATAGCACACTGGAATTGTTCTGACCTGTCTGGAGTATCTATCATGGTTTATTGATCATTCACCATCGATTCCATGCACTTATCAGCCAACTCACCCAATATCTTTTGACTGAGTATCGGCATGATATCTTCGATGCCAATATAAACTGCGTTCATTTCAATTAAAGGTGCACTACCTGGATAAGTGGGTGTTTGAGGTTCTTCTGGTTGATAATCAAAGTGCACTGTTACAGAGAGATCGCCGTAAATGATTGTTGATAGTTTTTGTTCGCTCATGCCTGCTTCCTTGCACGTTGAAGTTTGACTGCGATTTTAAGCTTCTCGCGTGTTTGTTTCTGTGTAAGAGGACGAGAACTATACATATTTCCGCTCAATCCGGTGGGAATCGATTCAATAGTGCCACCGGAACGTTCAAAGTTGGCAATATCGTCTTGTATTTTTTGCCGCTCTGGTTCTTTGATGTTGATGGGATTAGCCGTTGCACTAAACTGACCACCTTCTAATTCCGTTATTTTCATGATTGATGTCCATTTTCATTTTCTTTTTGAATCTTGTTGAAAATCTCCTCGCGGTGAACTGGGATGTTAGTGGGTGCTGTAATTCCCAGTCGTACCTGGTTTCCCTTAACGCCGAGGACAGTGACTTTTATATCACCCTCTTTACCAATCATTAGAGTCTCACTAATGCGCCTTGTAAGTATCAACATTGAATATCTCCTTGATGTTTAAAATGGGTGCTATGGTAGCCACCCCAACAGACCTGTTTTCTAGGGTAATGGTTTATCCGCTGCCCCCTTTTTGCCTTCAGCAATATAACCCTTGCTGAAATCAGGGAGTGCCATAATAGGACATTCATCAGTAATTAAGAGTCTGGTTACATCAAACCACTGACCTGATTTGGTTTCGCCATTTTTATCGACAGGAGGTGTAACTACCACCTGGATACAACCGTATAAATCAAACGATACAGTTGTAATAACGCCTGTGCAGCCAGTAACCAAATCTTTAACCTTCAGACCTAATAGGCTGACGTGACGATTGATGTTATTTTCTTCCATTTTCATTTTCCTCTAAGGTAACCTCTAAAAAGGTATGTCGTCGTCAAAATCATCAAAACCACCCGCTGGTGCCTGCTGCGGTGCGGATTGCCGCGATGCTGGGCGCGGTGCTTGTTGTGCAGGCGCCTGGCTATAACCCTGGTCTGGATAGCCACCACCCTGCTGACCACCTTGACTGCGGCTATCCAACATCTGCATTTCATTAGAGACAATCTCAGTGGTGTATTTATCCTGCCCAGATTGATCTTGCCACTTGCGCGTGCGTAGAGAACCTTCGATATAGACCTTCGATCCTTTACGCAGATATTGACCGGCTATCTCAGCCAATTTGTTAAAAAACACCACTCGGTGCCACTCCGTGCGCTCCTGGGCTTGACCCGTTTGCTTGTCCTTCCAGGTTTCCGAAGTGGCAACAGTGATATTAGTGACTGCACCACCAGAAGGCATATAACGTGTCTCTGGATCATTACCCAGATTGCCAATGAGAATGACTTTATTAATGCCTCTGGCCATTATAGAGCCTCAATTTGTTGATGAATCATATCTGCCGCTCGAGCCAACCCTTTGAGAGCACATTCAACTATATATCCGGCTTCATCACTAGTGACCTCTGGTCCACTCCATGTGCGAATTTGATCAGCAAAAGCGACGAGCTTTTCTTTGTCGGGGCGCAGTGCCTCCTCCCGTTGCTGTTGCTCTTTTTCTAATTGCCCGCGGCGATCTTGTTCTTGATAGGCGAGGATTTCACTTTCAGCCTTTTCATTGGCTTCGCGTTGCTGTTTATCTAATTCATCGCGTTGGGCCTGGAGGCGTTTATCTTCGTCTGCCTGCTCTTGTTTACGTTGGGCTGCATCAGTCTCCTGCTGATCTCGTTGTTCATCGAGTTTTTTCTGTTGTTTATCAAGTTCTGCCTGGGCTGTTGCCTGCCTATCAGTTTCGACCTTACGATCTTTGGCAGCAACTAGCATGGTGTCCAGTGACTCCAGACTTTGTTTTAGAACATGACGAGCCTCTATGGCGTACTCTTCAAATACATCGTCAGTAATTTCGATGCTCGAATAGTGATCAATCACGCCCTGTATTTGTTCGATTGAGGCATTAATATGTGTTACAGGTAAATTACGAATTACACTAATACAACTGTTGTGATTTTCTTTACGGGTTTGTTCTGCCTCTTCCGTAATACGCTTTTGATCCGCCAGTTTCTCCTGCCATGCTTTCACCAGGGTCTGCAGGGGTTCTTCGTATTCGACGGCAATGTCTGTGAGCGATTTGGCTTGAATATCATTTTCCGAAATGCCGTCCCGATGTACCTGGTTAGCGGCCACGCGAGCTTTATTGATAGAAGTACGAACAGTGACCATTTCGGTTCTGGCCTGTTTGGCAGACTCAAACGTTTTGTTATCACTGATAACGAGGCCTTTGGTCTTCTCGCCAATTTCCCTGATGCGGCGTTCATTGGTGCCCAATATTAGAACTTCAAGGGTTTTATCAACGACTTCCATTTCATTTGCTTGGTTCATACGACGCTCCTATGCGGCTTTGTTGCTCAGTTGTTGGTATCTTTCATGTAGAATTTTAACGAATCGGTTAACCTTCACCGCCAGATCCCGAATGTAATCTTCATCACGGTATATTCGTTTGGTGAAAAGATTGCAGCCAGGTGGTAGATCATTTCGGAAACTGGAAAAGTCCCACCAATCGCGTTCTGCGATCCACATGCCCCCCTGCACCTGTGGCATGTGTTCCTTGGGCATTTCATTTCGAATCATTGTCTTGATATGAATCGCGGGATTTTCCGGACTCTTGATTTCCACACCGCCAGATGTGCCCACTAGGCCATCAGGTGAGCAGCCGACAAGTCTGTCATCCCGAAGAATGAAGCCAACCGGTTTCACTTTCTCTTCGCAATCAAAAGAGTAATCGGCCAGGGCCTTGGGTTCTTCGACGTTTCCCCATTCAAGGGATTTTGCTGATATATGTCGAACATTACCCGTTAATAACTGTGCCAGTAATTCGCACATGTATGATTCTGCGGTATCACTCATAATACCGGCTTCCTTATCCTTTTTTGACCTGGGCTCCGTCATAATGTCTTTGAATCGACTGGCAGACGGTACGCCGCATCGGTGTCGATGCCATTCCTCTGATCCCTGTTCGCAGTCGAGGATAATCATTATTGATCACCATCGGCACATTTGTTCAGCTTGTGGAGCATGCGGCGTCCTTCGCTTTCGCTAAACTGTGTCAGTCGTGCATGATCAGTACCGTGCACACCGTTAATGTATGTTAGACAGTCTTCGAGAGACTTGCCGGTGATATCCATGCCCTCCTGAATTTTATTCAATGTGTCATCTGTAATACCAACGATCTGTTGTTGAGTTCTGCCGGCAGCATTGCCGTCATCATCAAAGGTGGCAATGTTAAAAATCATATTGGTGAGATATCGCTGGCCGTAGGATACAGAGGATGCACTGGCGTGAATAGCGGTCTTGTTGGTGTTGCCTTGGGAACCGGCACCATCGAAAGGCAAGTCATATTCATAGTGTTTGGTGTGGCCGTCGATGTGCATTACATCACACATAACTACAATATGATTTTGAGTTTTAGAAGACTTGTTCGAGAATGATAATGAAAACCCTTGTGCTGTGTAGACTGGGACCACAACAGCGTTGATGGCAGAGAGGTCTGAATATCCACTGTGTGTATGATCATTCGTTTTATTTTTAAAAATTGGGCCAATATTAGCTTGGGTGCGAGACATCGCGCCGGCATAGGATTTTTCTGCCTCCTGGTCCATGATCTGGTTGCGTATTGCCAACAAGCGATCGACACGGTCGATATCGATGGTCGGATCAGATGCGGCATTGATAACCGCCTGCATAATATTGGTGGCTTGAGTCGGCGCATTGGCTAACTCTTGGCTGATCTCGGATTCTTGTTCCATTACCAATTCTGGCTTTGTTTCAGGGTCACTCATGACTTGCTCCTTGTGGATGTTCTGAATAGGTTTTAGAGGCTTGCCTGCTTTCATCAGCGGTAGGCCACTTGGGTTCGCCGCGGTTTTCAGCTAATCGTTGTTTCTCTGCTTTAATCTCATCAGTGCGATCGACCAACTCATCATTCCAGTGTGTCTCAAAAAGATCTGTGAGGTATTTCACAATCCCACCCTTTCTCGGGCTGTCCGAATTGCCCAGTCATTCACAACTGTATTCTGAGCTGCTTTCAGGGCAACTGCAGCCTCTGCAAAGTGGACTGCCGAATCACTAAAGCTCATTGATGGGCGTGCTGTGTGGAGAGCACGTTGCAGCTCCAGGATATTGTCAAGATCTTCGTCCAATACTTCCTGCCAAGTATGGGCTTTTCCGCCAACAACGACTTCTCCTTCGGAGTAAAGGATTACCATATAGGTTTCGGCCATTGCTTGGGCTTGATATTCCAGGGAAGCATTATCATCTTCACAACATTTACCTGGGTCATGCCCACGTTCGCTGTGTTCCCTTTCTATGATGCTTCTTGAAGTGTCCATTTCTTACACCTTTTATCTATTTAGTGGTACTGACACTAAGTAAAACAAATTTTACCTATAAAGTCAAATAT
Organism: Nitrosomonadaceae bacterium; assembly: GCA_036477105.1. Taxonomy (GTDB): domain Bacteria; phylum Pseudomonadota; class Gammaproteobacteria; order Burkholderiales; family Nitrosomonadaceae; genus BJGV01. The sequence continues at coordinate 40,438 of JAZGCR010000202.1, forward strand.
ATTTTACTGGTATTCTTAAGGCATAAAAAACCCGCACAAGGCGGGCTGGGAGGTTATTCGGAGCACTATTATAGTTATTAGGTCATCATTGAATAGTTAACCAGGAGTGCTACCAGTAGAAGGGTGATGAAAATCGTTGCTCTTATGACGAAGGGTGCGGTGTGAGGCTGCCCGCAACGGGGACATTGGGTGGCATTTTCGGAAAATTCCCACTGGCAAATCTTACATTCGATTAATGGCATATAATTGTGCACCAAAATAGTAGCTATTTCATAAGTTCGGGAAACCCATCCCAGGTTTTACCGATCGGGTAACCAGACCAAGACTCTTCATAGGCCTTATTCCACATATAACCTTTCAGTGAAACTAAAGCCCGATGACAGAAGTTCGATCCACCATAGGAACCCACACATATTATCATTTCTCTGATGGCAACTTTTAAGAAGCCGGCATGTGCCTGGTTACTAAGCTGGTCTGCTTCAGCAGGCAATTCTAAAATATCCCTTTTTAATGGTGCGATATAGTCAACGTATTCTGTTATGTTTTTGTAGGGTGGTGGGTTTTCTGTGATTCCAGCAATCTGAACATCATACACTGCTCCTAGTGCATATCTCACTTTATCAAACATCTGATCCACTTCTGATATTTCAGCCTCAGTAGGACGCGGCAGGCATCCCTGACCCAAAACACAGTTGTCATATGCATGCGTAAATGCTGTAAAAAATATACTTAGACAAATAATTTTTTTCATTTATTTTTCCGGTTGCCATGGGGGTTTAAAGGGGTGTCTACAATTTCTTCTATTGATGCATAGGTTCCTCTCTGAATTCGACTGTGCAATGTGCTTTGAGAAATCCCCGCTATTTTTGATAGCTGCACCAATGTTTTAAGGGCCATTTTATATCGGTATCGACCGTGTTTATCGGGTGCAATGGACATTGTTTGTTTTTTTCCCTGCGATTTTGCCACCAAATCATACATCCGAGTTGGCATTAATGTGCTCCCTGTTATTTAATGTTTCACATCAGATATTTGCCGACGGCGATAAGAGACGCCGCCAGGCCGCTGAATAGTACCAATTCATACCAACGTGTTTTTTTAGTGATATTGGCCGTCTCGGCCAGTAACTTAGCAATTTGCGCTTGTATTCTTTCTTCATTCAAATTACTCGACATGGTCGTTATCCTTATATTCGATGTTGAACTCTACTCGGTCTGCTACGAAGCTAATTTTGGACGGCCTCCGTTCATGTAACAAACTGATTAGACGTTTCCCAAAAGTGCCACATCTTTTAAACGTATCACTTCATGTCTATTCAGCACAGAACTACTTTTTTCTGCCGCGGCTGTAATATAATCTAATGCCAATATGGGTCCAACTCCCAATGATACATATCTTTGCGCTACGCCATAAAATTCACACAAACTCGCTGCTTCTACTATCGTTGGCTCACTTTCTTTATCTAACCATTTATGAACGGTTTGATGAGCGACACCATAGACGTCGTTGGCTGTCTTTAACAAAGACGCTTTTACATCAGTGATGCCACTTTGACGAATGCCTTCACACAATCGGTCAATTATAGTATCGAGACTGTGTTCCAGGTTATGTTGTGGTTTCGCTGATCTATTGACGGCCGTATCATGACCAACAAACTTTGATGTATCGCCGGTGGCGTTCATGGCTTCACCCGTAATTAACCAATTCAGATCTATATTGAAATATTCTGAAAGTTTTACTATGTGGTCAATACCAGGGGTGGTGGTGGTACCGTTAAACCAATGGAGTAGATTTTGCTTGCTGACCCCAGTTATTTCTTTGATAAGCCTTCGCCTTTCACTATTGTCCTGTTCCACTCCGTAATCATTCATCGCTTCAAATAGCCGCACGATAATAGGACCTCTGCTATTGGTTGTCTCCATGGTGTTCATTCCTTTATGTAAACTATGAGTAATCATAAATTGCTTATAGGTAAAATGTCGTTGCCATTTAGGGTAAAATATGTTTTACTCTCGCGTAATATATGACGGTGATGCCATGAACATTGACGAAGTAATTACACATCTAGGGGGTTTAAAGGCCACAGCTGATGCGCTAGGCCGATCAAAACAGTCAGTATTCCACTGGGTGAAAACTAAAAAAATCCCGTTGATAGCTCAGTGCCACATAGAACATGTGACACACGGTCATTTTAAAGCGGATACGTCAGGTTTACCTTTTGAATTGGTGGTGCAATGAGTGAGCGCGATAATCCATTAAAGACGTACCTTACTGATTCTGAAGACCAAGCTTTGGATAATATAGCGGATAAATTGGGCATGAATCGCACATCCTTCTGCCGCCTTGCGGTATTAAATTACATGGTTGAACAAGAGGAGCTAGTTTCCCGCGTAGAGGAAATTACCAGTAGATTCAAATTGGGTGGGAAAAGGGTCGCTGATAGACCTTCTGAGTAAATTAGCATGGATAATACGATTTTAGCGCATCCTACGGTGAGGATAAGTGTCTGATGCACTACTACAAACGGAATATTGGTGATTATGCGAAGAAAGCAGCTCGTCTTTCTCTTCTCCAGCACGGTGTTTATAGCCAACTCATAGACTGCTGTTATGACAGAGAAACCTTTCCCACCCTGGAAGAAGCGATCGATTGGCTTTGGGCATCGAATGCCGAAGAGGAAGAAGCTGTTAAATTTGTATTGAACAAATTTTTCACCCTTCAAAGTGATGGCAAATTTGTCCAATCTCGTATTCAAGAAGAGATCCAAAATTACCAAGGACAATGTTTATCGAACGCCATTAATGGCAAAAAAGGGGGTAGACCAAAGGGTTCCACAAAAAAACCAAATAAAACCCATCCGGTTAATTCAGAAACCCAACCGGTTAATTTAGAAAGCGAAATAAAGCCAAGTGGGTCTGAAATAAACCCTAAACCACTAACCACTAACCAAGAACCAATAACCAAGAAACAGATACCCCCTAAATCCCCCAAGGGGGATCATAATAGATTTGATGAATTTTATTTAGCCTATCCACGAAAGGCTGCAAGAGCACAGGCACTGAAAACTTGGAACAAACTCAAACTTGATGACGATTTGATTAACCGTATTTTGCAAGACATCCCAATAAGAATTAAATCTGGTGAATTTGATGTTAACGATAAAACCCACATTCCCCACCCGTCGACATATCTGAATGGCCGGCGCTGGGAGGATGAAATAACCACGATAGGAGTTCCACGTGAAACACATCAACAGCCTGGTGGAGAAAGAAGATTATCAGCGGTCGATAGGTTACGGGATTCAGCCGCAGAGCGAGAACGGGATCTCGACCAGCAAATCAGAGACGCTGAAACAGAGGAAGCGCTTGGATCGGGTTTGGACGCGCATGGGGGAAATCTATGGCCACCAGCTGATCAGCCAGTATGGGGAGAGGATTCCGGATACATGGGTCCACCTCCTGATGGAATTCTCGTCAACTGATTTGAAACGGGGACTTGAGGGACTTCTAAAACGCGACAGTAACTGGCCGCCTAATGCAATTGAGTTCAGGGATTTGTGCATCAAAAATAGCAAAGCACATGCCAAGAACCATACAGCCTATATCGATTTTAGTGATCCTGAGCACCCAAATTATGAACCACCACGCATTGAAAGTTACGAAATGAAAAAGGAACGTGAGGCTTCTGCCAAAACGGCATTGGCACAAATGAAGGGGATGTTTTAATGAGTTCAGCAGATATATGGCAATGTGCCTACTTAATAGCGCTGGCCCGGGGGCTTAGTCCTCCTAATGCCAAAGATATCGCCAATCAAGCGGTGGAGGATTGGGAAGCGTTTGAAAAGGACACAGTTTGATGCAGGGTAATGTTTACACTGTGAATTCAATCACTACCTTGGCACAAGCGACACAGGCCCTTGAGGCTGATTTTAAGGAACATAGATATCTTCAGGTCGATATCATCTTTGGCAAAGAACGATCCACTGATCAGAATAAATTGATTTATAGGCTCTATAACGAAGCGGCGAAAATAAAAGATGGTGAAACTGCAGAGACTATTCGGTACGAATGCAAATTGAATATCGGTGTCCCCATGCTCTATGCCGAAGATGATGAATTCAGGAAAAAGTGGAAAGACAAGATTAAGCATCGATTTGGCTATGAACAACTCCTCGCAATGATGGTGTTTTTTCCTGTTACATCGCGTATGAATACTGATCAACTATCGCGATATGCTGAATCGGTATCGGTTAAATACGGGGTACCACTTCCTGAGCAGTAAATTACGCAATTCCGCTAGAGGCCAAGACTGTCAGATTCGTATACCTGGGATCTGCAATCATGATCCCACAACAACCGTGTTGGCTCATTTGAATGGAGCTGGTATGGCCTATAAACATTCTGATATCCACGGCGCCTATGCGTGTAGTCGATGTCATGCTGTAGTTGATGGTGAGAATCAAAATCTCTGGGATTTAGAGACATTAAAATTATGGCATCTCGAGGCCGTTATCAGAACTCAAATCATTATGCTGGGTGCAGGATTGATTAAAATTTAATGGGCGCCGATACCACCTGGCACCCTGAGAGTTTATCTTGCTGTTGGTTGGTTAGTGTAGCGAGTACCTACCGCCTGAAAATAGTCGTAATAGTGCCGCCATTTTCACGAGTGGCCGTTACTTGATGAACGTCTCCGTCGGATGGCAGCAAAGGAATTTCATAAATAATGACACCTTTGGAGTTTGATACACTAGAAAAGTTATTGGGAAATATAGTGTTACCTTCAAGTGCGGTGACTGTGAAATTAACTTCTTCAAACAGATCAAGCCCAGAGATGGTAATTCTCATTACCCAATCACCATAATCAGCAAATATATAATCTGCTGTAATATCAGCTTTGCTATACCACTGAATCATCATTTCCAGGAGTTTTGAATCTGGCTGAAATATTGTGGAGTTTATATCCCTTTCAATATCTACCTCATTGCCATCAGAATCAATAAAGAGGAATTCAGGCGTTTTCGACAATGAAAAATTACCATTTCCTGTATGTATATAATCCAAATTAAATACTCTATCCAGGCCTCCATCGGAATTGTCACCATAAAGGTGTAAAACGACAGCCAAGTCGCCATCTGGGCTATCAGGTTTAATCAAAGAAATACTGCTTTCAGATGTAAGGTGAAAGTGTTTTAAAACACCGGGTTTAGTGGTCACTCCCACATCAGTTTTATATAGACCTTCGCTGATGAGAGAACCTGTTAGATCACAGGTTACTGTAGACCCATTGAAGACGGCACTATCCAAATCAACAATACCAAATACATCATATGCTCTTTCAGCACGAGGGCCAACTATGTGACCTTGTGCAGTGAAAGTAGCTTTATCCCCACCATAAACATTGAAGGATGCAAGAAGCACAATAGTGGTTATGCTTAGTATATTTTTTAATCTCATTTTACGCCTCGTTTTCTGTTATAGAACTGATTTAAATCACCCACTAAGATAATCACTTATGATGTCTTATGGTAGTGTTTATTCATACAGCAGTTGACTGGCATCTGTAATTCTAGACTGTAAGTATATCCACTTGTTGTTGTACGTTATTTTTGATTATGATCGATAATTCAGATATGTATATTTCTAGGTGCTTCGACCAGGTGAATAGATTGATTTGGGAGTCCCCTGATAAGTTTATTAACCATAACAAACTCGAGATATCCTACAATTCGTCAGAAACGATGGACGCCATTCCTCTGGGTAAAATGGAAAAGATCAGATATATAAAGGCAATTTATAGTGATTAGCGTCTGTTGTGTACAAATATCTGAAAGGCTGCTAGCATTCAAGAGCACTGGATTATCCAGTGTTGGGATTCAAAGCCTAAGCAAATGATTAGCGCTCCTAAAGGGCGCTTTTTTTTGATCTACCTAAGGGTGGGTCGTCCAGGGCGCTTCGGCGCACCGTCATTTGCTCGGTACTTTGAACCTGTTCGGCCTGCCACCATCAAATTCTTTCAAGCGCAGGCCCTAAACAGAGCCGTGCTTATGACCGAAAATAACATCAATCGTGCTGTAACTGTTTTATCCGTTGCCTGCATTATCTGGTGTGTTTCCAGCATTGCTACGCTCATCACCACCGTCGGTATGCAAGATGTCTATATTGAGAATATTCTCGCGACCGATACTAGGGTGTTTGCCAAACTGATTATCCACGGTGAACGCATAGCCGACGCCGAATCAAAGCTCAGTGGCCTGTCAGTATCCTTCGATATCATTATCAAGAATCAAGATAGGATATTGAATAAATTGGATAGCGGATAACCATGAAGATTATAATTGCTGTGTTCGCAATTCTCATTTCATTATCATCCACTGCAGCTGACAGGTGGCTCGAGCGCGATTATCAAAAATCATGGTGTGGAGCTCGTGCCGACCTGATAGCCATTGAATACCGCCTATCTGACAAAACCCGCGTTGATTGCCTCCTAGAAGAGTATGCCCTGGAGGTCGATTGGGATTATAAGTGGGCAGAATCTATTGGCCAGTCACTGTTTTACGCACTGATGACACGCAAGAAACCTGCTGTATTACTGATTCTTGGGCCCCGGGGGGAACGGTATCTAAAACGTTTGGAGTTCGTGACCCATCACTATGGGATAACTGTATTCACAGTGGAGAAGCGGCAATGAATCCAATAATGTCATTGATTGGCCAGGTCTTTGAGCCCGCGGCAAAACTTATCGATGAATTACACACTTCTGACGAAGAACGGATCGACGCGAAAACTCGCATGCTGGCAGCACAAACCGGCTTGACGATGAAGGTACTGGATTACGAAGCCCAACTCATGCAAATGCAATCGAGCATTGTTCTGGCAGAAGCCAATGGTAAGAGCTGGCTGCAGCGGAACTGGCGCCCAATCACAATGATGGTATTTCTTTTCCTGGTGGTCATGGATAGCTTTGGATTTCTACCGTTTCGATTGGCAGACCAGGCCTGGACATTACTTCAGATAGGCCTGGGTGGGTACGTGGTCGGTAGAAGCGGTGAAAAGGTTATGAGTGCGATGAAGAGTAAATGACTGGGAGATACTATGAATTTTTTCGCTAAAATGTTCGGTTTTTCGGAGCCACTTGGCAAGGTTGTCTACTATCAAACCAGATCACAAAAGTGGCGCTGGAAGGTAGTGAATGCCAACGGAAAAACGGTTGTTAACCCAATTAAGAGTTTTCCCACCCAAATCGCTGCACAGCGATCATTTTATGATGTGCAAGATATTATGGATAGTCTGCCCAACTCGTAGGATTTAGACAATATGGTTGATTCAGTAAAGAACATTGCTGGCCGCGATATCGACATCGCTGGCATTAGTGACCTTTGGCATGTAGCCGAGTTTTTGAAAACGGTAGAGGGTGATCTGAAGGTATTGAGTAAGACCACCGGTAAGTTCATTCCTTACTCCCAAGCAGTGCGGGAAACCTGGCAGCAGGCGGTTGCGATGGAACACCACATCAACCCCGTATGACAAAAATTGTCACATAGTGATAGAATTTGTCATATTCTCTATGATCGACTCCCTGATAGGCGTCTTCCTGTATGCAAAAACGAAGTATTGTCTATAAAGCTACCAACGCATTAATCCCCTATGTCGGAAATAGCCGCACACATAGTGAGGCCCAAGTCAAGCAAATAGCGGCGTCCATTCAAGAATTTGGTTTCACCAATCCTATTTTGATCGACGAAAACGACGGTATTATCGCCGGCCATGGTCGTATATTGGCCGCTGCCATGGTTGGCGAATTAAAAGTCCCTTGTATTGTCCTATCCGGCCTGACTAAAGCGCAAAAGAAAGCATTGGTCATCGCAGATAACCAACTCGCTTTGAATGCTGACTGGGATCTAGACAAACTCACCCTCGAGCTCGAATCTCTTATGGAGCTTGATTTCGACATGGATATGTTGGGTTTCGACGAAGACTTTTTAGACAGTCTGCTGGAACCGGAGGGAAATGCGGGTTTAACCGATGAAGACGCTGTGCCGGATCCACCTGAAAACCCAATAACTATCCTCGGTGATATTTGGATACTGGGCAATCATCGGCTTATGTGCGGTGACAGTACCAGTATCGACGCTGTTGACAGATTAATGGATGGCCACAAGGCTGATATGATATTCACGGATCCACCATATAACGTAGGTTTCAATGGTCGCAGCGGAAAATTTGATATTATCGAAAATGATAACTTAAGCGATCAACACTTTGAGACATTTATTGATGGGGTTATTGCTACTATCCATGCGGTGAATCCAGCTGTCTATTATATTTGGTGTAATTGGAAGTTTTACGGGTTACTACAAACAAAACTTAGCTACAAGGCCTGTATAGTATGGGCGAAAAACGTATTTGGCCTGGGAAGAGGCTATCGCCACCAACATGAGTTTTGCTTGTTTAATGGGAAGGTCGACGAATTTATCAAAAACGAGACAGATTTGTGGTCTGTTAAGAAAGATACTCAATATCTGCACCCGACGCAGAAGCCAGTTGAACTCAGTATTCGAGCATTTGGCAACCACATCAAACTAATAAACGTATTGGATTTGTTTGGTGGCAGCGGTTCAACGCTGATAGGGGCTCACATAACCAACAGAAAGGCATTTTTAATGGAATTGGATCCAAAATATTGTGATGTCATTATCAAGCGTTGGGAGGAATACACCGGCCAGGACGCTGTTCTCGCTGAAACAGGTGTAACTTACAAGGAGACATCCAATGTCTAAACCCGATGCATACACAAAAGCAGCAACCTGGTTGCACAGTTATGGGCTATGGCCCAAGCCATCATCCGACCACAACATCCTTTTGATGCTCCTGATCCTGTATTCCTGGATAGTCATCATGTCACCGTTATTGGCTATAATGTTAATTATTCGGTATCTGAGAACACATTAGGGTGAAGCCTGATTCAAAGGCCAAGGTCAAGGCCAAGACTAAACCCAAACCGAAGACCAAAGCCAAAGCACAATCGAAGCCAAAGCCAAAGCCAAAGCCAAAGCCTAAGCCCAAGGCACCTTCGAAGCGGAAACCCAAGGCAAAAAAATCAAAGGCCAAAGCTCCCGATAAGCGCATTGGCAACAATTTCTGGCAGAACCGATGCAGCCACGGGCGCAACCCTGTATTTAAAACACCCGACAATCTATGGGATGCATGCGAAGAGTACTTTGTATGGATGCAGGCAAATCCCCTAAAAGAACACAAGCAGTATCACCACCAGGGCAATATCAAAAATACTGTGATGGCTCGTATGCGTGCTATGACTTTGAAAGGATTGTGCATATTCCTGGGCATTTCATTCAAAACTTGGACGAATTATTGTGAGCGAGATGAAGACGAGGAAAAAGGCTTTCTTCACATCACTACGCGCGTGCGTGAGATTATTTATACCCAGAAGTTCGAAGGTGCCGCAGCTGATTTGCTGAACGCCAACATAATAGCGCGGGATCTGGGACTTAAAGATGGCCATGAACTCAGTGGTCCAGGTGGAGGGCCATTAGAAATTGACTATGCAAAATCAGCAAGGGCAAGACTCAGAGGCAAGCTTATTCCAGAAGATGAGTCCGATTGACAGGGCGAAACTATTAGATTCATTGTCTGATGAGGAGGCCATAGCACTAGAAACGGATTGGGCCTTCTGGGCTCGCCCTGATCAAAAAATGCCGCTATCGCTACAAACTCACGAAAAAACGATATGGCTCCCGTTGGCTGGCCGTGGTTGGGGTAAGACACGCACCGGTGCTGAATTCATCAGGACGCTTGTCGACACAGGGAAATACGAAAGGTTCGCGCTGATAGGTCCAACTGCAGCTGATACCCGTGATGTGATGGTGGAGGGGGAATCTGGAATACTGAGCATTTTCCCTGAAGCCCAGAGGCCTATTTATAATTCGTCCAAACGACTGATCACCTTTCACAATGGCGCTACAGCTCATTTATATTCAGCAGAAGAGCCCGATCGCCTACGGGGCCCTCAGCACCATGCGGGTTGGTGTGATGAAATATGTTCATGGCGTAAGCAGGAAGAGACCTGGGACATGTATGAATTTGGGTTGCGGCTTGGCAAAATACCGCTGACCATTGTCACCACCACCCCCAAACCCACCAAATTTCTAAAAGAGTTCGTTAAAGATCCCGATGTTCATATCACCAAAGGTGTCACCAGTGACAATCGGCATAACCTGTCAAAGCGTTTCATCAAGCGTGTTATAGGGAAATATGAAGGGACACGGCTGGGGCGCCAGGAACTGAATGCAGAGATCCTGGACGATAACCCCAATGCACTGTTCAACCGTAAGGATATTGAAAAGGGAAGGGTGAGAAAACACCCTGAACTTGTCCGCATTGTGGTGGCGATTGACCCCGCGGTCACCAACAATGAGGATTCAGACGATACCGGTATTGTGGCCTGTGGCATAGACAGCAATAATCAAGGCTATGTATTGGATGACAGCACACTCAAAGATGATGTGACTGTTTGGGCTGCGACAGCTGTAGGTCTATTTGATACACTGGAAGCCGACCTGATAGTGGGTGAGGCTAATAACGGTGGAGATTTAATAGAAAATGTAATACGTCAAGCAGCAAAATTGCCCGATAGAAAGAAAAAATCCCCTATAGCCTATGAGAAGGTCACAGCGACTCGAGGCAAGGCTATCAGGGCTGAGTTTTTAACGTTGTTATATGAACAAGGGCATATTCATCATGTGGGAACCTTTCCTGATTTAGAAGATGAAATGTGTGAATTTGACCCAACCTTGGAAAATCAAGTGTCGCCGAATAGAATGGATGCTCTGGTGTGGGCATTTACACTGTTGTTTAACAACGCGACTAGAGAAGTCCGAGTTATGGTGGTCTAGATGAATCAAGTAGTAAAAAGCACCCCTTCGGTTCATGATGGCATGTTCGTCATCGGTCTTTTACTCCTTGCAACTGGCATCTCGTTTCATTGGGGATGGCCAGTCGCCTGTGAAGCCATTGGATTTATAATTGCTGCCGTTGCTATCGCAGCGAAATTACGGGGAAATGAATAATGGCATGGTTACAATTAGACCGTAAAACGATTGACCCTCCGTTGGAACAAAAATCAGTCTCTGGATCAACCACATCGTTCTTTGATTTTTTATCGGCCGGCTCTAACAATGACCTGGCTGATTTTGTCGCTATCCAGATGTACATGGACGCGATGCCGTTTTTCAATGCGGTCGACATCAGGGCCCGCAACTTTGCAGCCATACCCATTCGTGTCTGGGATAACAGTAAAAGCGAGTTCCTGGATGACCACCCTGTATTGGAGTTACTGCAAAACCCCAACGCCGATACAACACAGTTGGAATTTTTATATCAATATTCCAGCTATTTCGACATCACCGGTGATTCGTATCTATTCGCCGGGGGACGCGTAAATGCCCCGCCTTTAGAAATCGCAACTGTTCCCCCTCAACGCACCACCTTTGGGTTTGGCAATAAATTCGGCATTTTGCATGTGCCCGATACCATTACTATCAGCACTGCTGGTCAAGGTTCATCCGTTTTTCAAGCCACCGAAGTCAATGGCATGATTCGGTTTTATGAACGTGAAGACCGTGAGCTATGGCATACGCGGCAATTTAACCCGTTGCGATCGAGTGCCAATTTTCGTGGGATGAGTAGGGCAAAGCCAATATTTTTGGAAATACAGCAATATTTGAGCGGCAACAACACCAACTGGTCCATGCTCAAGCGCGGGACTCGATTGTCCATGGCCTGGGTTAATAACAGAGGTGAGGCACTGACTGAAATCCAATGGAGCCGAATGCAGGAAGAAGCCCAGAAATATGCAGGCGATTTGAATGCTGGTGGCACGCCTATCCTGGATGGTATGGATGTCAAAACTATTCAGCAGACCAATAGGGAAATGGAATTCAAGGATTTGCAAGAGGCAATGCTGTCACGCATATCAACTGTATACGGAATTCCCTTGGCATTGCTGCTTGATAAATCAATGACGCTAAACAACCTCGAAACGAGCATGCTGCAGTTGTTCGACAATGCAGTCATTCCCCTGACAAACTATCTCTATGCTGAAATGACGCAATTTCTGCTTAGACGATATCCTGACAGTGAAAACCTGGAATTCAAGTTCAATGAAGGCGATATCACTGCACTGCGTGTGCGAATCATTGAAACGGCTGAACGGCAAAATAAAATCGGTGTCAACACTATCAACGAGATTCGGACATTGATCGGCGATGAGGCTTTAGCCACTGGCGGCGATGTTGTCCTGGTACCGGCCAACCAGATACCCGTAGCCGATGATGCATTTACCGACGATAACCTGAATCGTCCCACAGCCAGCAAATTTAGTGAACTGATGCGTGAGGTGAAATCAAAGGACGGAACCAGGCGGTATTCAGAATCGGAAATAGAGAAGATTGCTATCGATCGTGGACTGATTTGAAATGCCTCTCAATACTACGGACAGTGAATTGAGTGCAGCAGCCGCGGCTGATTTGGCTGAAAAGCTAAAACTTGAACGTCAGCAGATCATTGAGTTGAGAAGGCTATTTCGTGATATATCACTTGATATGCGGGCATTCGTGGCAGAGACGGGCAGCCCACCCAATGCCAGTGTTTATGAAGATGACCTGCGGGGAATTTTGGCAAAGCAGGGGCGTCGAGTCAGCACAGCATTCAGTGGCCACATTGTCGGTTTTTTGGATGAACAGCCTGATGACGACCCAATCATTGAAGACCTGGCATTGATAGCGGCCATCGGAGGATTGACGGCTGGTGCACTCATCGATCGAATGAGGAATGATGTCCGGCGCCGTAACCAGGCTTTCATTTCGGAACAGGTAACCGCCGACACTCGTATCATCACAGTCACTAATCAGCGTGAAATGGATGCCTCTGTATTGTCGGCTCGAGCCGCCATTCTTGACGGGGGTGATGTGCCGACCAATACTGAGGTAGCACGTATATCATCACGCGATTTTCAGAACAGAGGGTTTGCGCGGTCACCGACTATTGCCGCCACATTCACCCAAAAAATAGCAGAGGGCGTCAAGGACATCGAAAGAACCACATTTTTCAACGCCAGGAATGGCTTCCCCTCAGTTATCGCCAATGTCCCCCAAATACAGGAAGTTGAGATATGGGTAACGGTGGGCGATGAGAATGTGAGGCCAACGCATGTAGCTGTCGATTTTTCACCCAAAGATGATTTTGGGTGGAGTGTCGGAGGTGAATTTCTCAAGTTCCCTGGGGATCCTAATGGAAGCCCAGGCAACATCATCAACTGCCGATGCAGTATTCAACCTGTCATAGAATAATAAATGTCATAAACTGACAATATACGTCACTTCCTGACTATTATTGACAGATATGACGAAATTCGTCACACTGCGCCTGAAACATAACCTAGATATAGATTTGACAGGTTTTTATGGCGCCAACACCTGATAGCATTGAATACATCGATGTCAGCTTCGAAGTGAAGCAGATAGATGATATGGACGATGAGTTTTTCCGCTTTGAAGGGCTGGCCAGTACCTTTGGCAATATCGACCTGGTGAATGACATCGTGGTTCGCGGTGCATTTACTGAATCCCTGGCAACTAAAACCCCTGTTATCTTGTGGCAGCACCAGTCAGGTTCTCCCCTGGGAATGCCCGAAGAGATCCGTGAGACTGAAGAAGGCCTGTTCATCAAGGCTAAATTACCGAAAGCAGACACCTTTGTTTCCGGTCGTGTCATCCCTCAAATAAAGGTCGGATCCATCCGGACAATGTCGATCGGCTTTCGGGTCATCGAACGTGATTTCAATGAGGAGGGTAATCGCCTCCTGAAAAAGGTTCAACTGCTAGAAGTCTCACTGGTGACATTTGCGGCTAATCCGTTGGCAAAGGTGTCCGGGTTTAAGAACCTGGCGCTTATTAAAGATCTGGCGCCACGAAACACTAACTGGATTTCATCTGAGGCTTGTGAACGGGTTAGGAAAGAAACGGGCTCTACAGAAAAACCTTCCGAGTCTTATCGTGAAGCCTTTCTCTGGTTTGATTCAAAAGATACCGATAATTTCGATGCTTACAAATTGCCCTTTGTCGATGTGATCGACGGTACATTGACGGCAATTCCTCGGGCAATCAATAGTGCTAAAGCACTCCTCGATCAAACAGATATCCCTGATGCAGACAAAACCCGGGTATTGGCAAACATCGATCGGTACCAGGCCAAGCTTGACGAAGATCAGCCCAAACAATTTTACAATGTGGAGTCCGTCAAGGGCTTTGCAAAACGAGACCTGGAGAAAGCACTGAGAGAGTCAGGCGCTTTTTCTAAAGATGCAGCACTTTTAATCGTCAAAGATTTCGTGGAGCAGGGCGAGCCTGCTGATGGAAAGGACGATGTCAAATCAATAGTGGCCTCACTATTGGACAAACTCAATAGTCACTCCAAGGCTACCGCATTATCAATTATTACACGTAAGGTGAATTCCTATGGAAATTGAAGAAATTAAACAGATCGGCGAGAAAATGGATCAAGTGCTGGAATCAGCGACTGCTGCCCAGGCTATGGCCGAGGAAGCCAAAACGTTGTCTGGTGAAGTGGATACAATTGTCAAAGATGCTATTGCTAAGGCGGCTGAAGCATCGACTAAAGCGGCCGAGGAAATGCAGGAGCTGAAAATGAAGGCCGAGGCTGTGGAAAAAACCGCAGAGTACTTGGAGAAGATGTACGCCCGAATTGGTGGGGCTGGCGATGATAATGAGGCCAAAGAGTTCTCTGCAAAAGCCGGGGAACAGATGGCGCGTTATATGCGTACTGGTCAACGGCTGGATGATGATGTTGTCGAAGGTGTCATTAAACTGCATCTGAAGGATGGACTCTTTGGTGTGGACGCATATGTCCGTGAAAATGAGATCAAGACACTCATTGCCGGCAATAACCCTCAAGGTGGTTATTTTATTCGTCCTGAGCGCTCAGCGACTATGATTCTACGCATTTTTGAAACGTCACCGGTGCGAGGCGTAGCAAACATCGAAACCACATCCTCAGATTCAATGGAATTCCTCATTGATGATAATGAGGCAGCTTCTGGTGGTTGGGTGGGTGAAACACAAGCTCGTGGTGAGACAGCGACGCCTAATATTGGCATGTTGACCATTCCCGCACACGAGCAGTTCGCACAACCCAAGGCAACCCAAAAAATGCTGGATGATGCAGGTTTCGATATCGAATCCTGGTTGAGTCGTAAAGTCACCAACAAAATGACCAGGGTCGAAAACACCGCTTTTGTTGTCGGTGATGGTAGTCAGAAACCCCGCGGTTTCTTGAGTCTGCCAGCGTGGGGTGCACCTGGCGTATACGAGCGCAACGCTATAGAGCAGATCAACTCTGGATCTGCCGGCGCATTTACAGGCGATGGTGTCAAAAAACTTCAGAATGCTGTCATCGAGGCCTACCAGGCCAACGCTGTATTTGGTATCAAACGTGCTTCCTGGGAACAGATTATCACGTTGAAAGATGGTCAAGGTGCCTATCTGCTTGATCCCCGGTCCTTCAAGACTGGAGATGATCTTACTTTGTTGGGCAAGCGTGTCATCTTCATGGATGATATTCCCGCCATTGCGGCTAATGCCTTGGCAATGGTTTACGGTGATTTCTCGGTAGGTTACACCGTTCTGGATCGTATTGGATTCAGGGTTATCCGCGATGAGCTCACTGAAAAGCCTTTCATCAAGTTCTACACAACCAAGCGTACCGGTGGCGATGTTACCAACTATGAGTCTCTGAAGATTCAGAAACTCGCAGCCTAACTAACCCTTTAACTGCGCCTGGAACGGCGCAGATTAATTAAATTTGAAAAGAGGATACGATCATGGCTGTTAAAGATATTCGCAGCAATCTTTTACAACTGGTGGCATTGGTTCGGACCATTGCTAGCATCGGTACCATAACAGGTGCCATTATTGACACGGCTAATTTTGAACTCGGCCTAATGTTTTCTGTGAACGTAACAACATTTGGTGCCGGTGAGACTATCACGCTGATTCTCGAAGAGTCAGATGATTCTGGCATGTCAGGTGCAACCGTTATTAGCGGAGATCAGCTTATAGGTGCTTTGCCGGTGCTCACCGCTGTGGTTGCGGAAGGTGCTACTCTCGAAACGGTGGGTGTTATCAGCAATAAGCGATTTGTGCGCGCCTCTATTTCAACCGTAACGACCAATAGCAGCACCATTGTGGTTGCAGCTACTCAGAAAGCTGAGAACATGCCTGTCTAATCAATGATCCGCTGAAGGGTAGAAATTTTTATGAAAGTTAAAATTACAGAAAGCTTTCGTTATGCGGACCCAGGTGGCCCGCATCTTCCCCAGATAGATTTTGTGGAAGGTTCTGTTGTTGCTGTTACCGCTCAGCTTGGCGCCTCAGTGATTTCAAACGGACACGGTGTTGCTGTGGATGACGATGTTCCGGAGACTCTGGTGATACAACCTGATTCGAAGGAAGAGGGTTTGAAGATTCAGTCAAAGGACGACGGTGTTCCGTCAGAGGCTTACGATAAATTGTCTGCCAAAAAGAAGCTTTTTGTCGATCAATATTTTGTTGACAGTGACGGAACGCAAGCGGCTATTCGTGCAGGATACAGCGAAAATACCGCTGCAATGCGTGGTGCTGCACTGTTGGAAGATGAAGACATTGCTGCTGCGATTTCTGAAAGAAGTGAGTAATGAGAGCCGCGCCACCAGAACGCAGGGCCTATACCTATACGGTGACTGTACCACCGGCTGGTTTGCCGGTGTTACTGGCTACGGCTAAAAATTATTTAAAAGTTACCTCTGGTGCTGATGACGCTTTAATCACAATTCTTATCGGTGCAGCTACAGGTTATGCCGAGGGCTTTACCAGGCGAGACTTTATCACCAGGGAATATGAAACATTCAGGGATTTTTTTTCAAACTCTGTCTCTGAAGGCTACTACACGTTTGGTGAGAATCCAGTCCTGGGTGCAGCCCTTGTCAATGACACTGGCAACGTAGGATTCGAACTTAGACGTTCACCTCTCCAAACTGTAGAAACAATAACGTACCTTTTGAACAATGTATTAAAACCGGTATTCGCATCGACCTTTTACAACACGATTGAGACGGATTATTCCGAGGTGTTGACGGTTGATAATGCTAGTTGGCCCGACGATGCCGATAGGCGTCTTCAGTCGATTACCATCACGTTTAAAACAGGCTTCGGTGATAGTGATACCGATATGCCAAGTTGGGTCACCGAAGGCATTCTTCAGCACGTTGCCAATATGTACAGGAATCGTGGTGATTGTAGCGCTTGTGGTGATACGACAGGTGCTCTTTTACCGTTAACAGCAAAACTGCTTTACCTTCAAAACAGAATTGAAAATATATAGAGGATTAAATTATGGCCCTTGCAAATGTTTTAAACCGATTTGAACGACCTGTCGGTGGTAGCAAAGATAACTGCTTAGTCCTTGGCGGAACAGTACTTACTGAAGCCGGTCAAAATCTTAAAACCCAAATAGTTTCTATCCCTATTGGTGATGTATCTGCTGCAGGTAGTGTATGGGTGGTACCAGGGATCGCAGGAACTATCCTTAAAATCAGTAACGTGATCGATACTACCATCACAACCGCTGATGCTGGGCTCACATTTGAAATTGGTGGTGTGGCGATTACAGGCGCGGACATTACCATAGCCTTTTCAGGTTCTTTAGCCGGTACTGTAGATCAATCGACTCCATCAGCTTTGAATGTCATCACTGCATCTGAAGCCATCGAAGTCGTCAAAGATGGTGCGAGCACTGTGGCCTCTCAGGGTGTCGTTACCTTTGAGATTGAATTGAGTTAGTAGGAGTTTAGCATGGCTGATACGGCAGATTTTTCAGTACCGCCTGATGAGAACTGGGTAGAAATTGCGGGCAATGATAATGCGGAAGTGTCTGGATTTATCACAGTATTTACTCAATCTCCAGTGCTATATCGCCAGGCCACTAGTTTACCCAGCGAATCTGTGAAAACAGGACATTGGCTTGAGCCCGCTTCTGATGCTGTTGAATTTGATCTACTGGCAGGCGAAAGGGCCTATGCGCGGTCCTTAGAGTTTGACGGTACCCTTATAGTCACAGTGGATGGATAAGAATGGCATTTCGTAAAGGTGGTAAAGGTACCGGCGCCAACCGGGGAGATACAAGGTCTTCAATCCCCATCAATCAGACTGGACATGGTTTTACAGTGCCGCAGGTTGTTTATCTTGATGATAGTGACAGCCTTTATAAATTAGCGAAAGCTGATGTTCTCGCCACGGCCAATGCAATCGGTGTCGTAAGCGGCGTTCAAAATGTCAACAACTTCACACTGACTACTGCTGGTGCAAATAATATATTTAGTGGTCTGACAGAAGGCGTTACATCTTATGTAAGTGATACAGTTGCCGGTGCTCTAACTGAGACCGAACCCACTATTTCAAGACCAATGCTCAATGCCATAAGTGATACTCGAGCAATCATTTTTGTAGACGGCATTAAGATAAAGGGAGCGGGTGGTTCTGATACAGAAGTGTTGTTTAACAACAATGGTGTGCCTGACGGTGACCCTTCTTTCACTTTTGATGAGCCAACGAAACTTGTGACCTGTCGGGATATGGTTGTCACCAATGATTTAACCGTCAGAGGAACAACAACATCCGTTAATTCAGAGGTTGTGAATATAGGCGACAACCACATTTCGTTAAATGCCGGGAATACACTATTATCAGACGAGTCTGGTGGTATTATTGTTAATACGGGAATAATCGGCACTGCTTTTGAAGTATCGGACTCATTTGTTCCAGGTGTTGCTAGTACCTCCAACCCTTCTGTTACGTTAGAAGTGGCCGCTAGCTTTGCCACAAATGATATTGTCGAAGTCTCGGGTACACTCCATAACGACGGAGTCTATGAAGTATTGTCGTTCACATCCAATGTGTTGACCGTTCGCGGTGTTGGTAATACTGCGACTGTTGAACAATTCACAAACAACCAGTTCCAAACAGAAGCCGCAGGCGGCGAAATAGTAAAAATAAACGCTTCTGTGATATTGGTCAATGACAACAGCTCACGATTGTGGGGCGAGGCTACTGGTAGTACAACGAGCACCAGTGATCCATTTGTGTTCGATTATTTCAATGAGGGAAATTTGCCTTATGTCGTCGGTCTAGAAAACGGCGCAATTCCCTATAAGTACAATACGATCCAGTCAGCCATTGACGCTGTAGAAGCATCTTCATCTTCAGATAGTGTTATTGTCGTCACGCCTGGTTTATACATGGAGAGCCTGACGATATCAGCGACGGTATCAATAACGTCCATTACAGACCAAAATGATATTACATTTATATTGGGTAATGTAAGTATTGCTACCAGTGGCGATATCATTCTCGTAGTAATAGACGGCATCAAGGGAACTGGCGCTGTTACAACGAGCGGTTCATCAGAGATTCGTTTGGAACTAAATTCATTCAATTTTCGGTTGAGTTCTGCGTCTGCAACATTGAGTCTTGGCAACACTAATAGTTTATCTACTTTGCGAGCATTTGATTCTCAGTTAGAAAATACACTGACCGGTCCAGCGCTTGCACGAACGGCCGGCAGCACCTCTGTTTTTTTGGACAATTGTCAAATAACGGGCGATGTTGATTTCTCTGGCACTAATGGAAGTTTTTTCGATACTGTAAATATAATCATTGAAGGTGAGGTAGATCTATCCAATTCTACTATTACATCAAGATTTGATTCACCATCGATTATCACTACGAGTAGCGCACCATGCCTGGACCTGACATCTTCCGGCAAGTGCATAATGATTGGGGGGTTGCTGGATGTTCAAAGTGGGGGCAATGTTGTAACCCCAGCTACCGGTGCCGATTTTGAATTCGCAAATGTCGCAACGACTAGTGGCACACTTCTAACGACCGCCATGGGCACGAGATTAAGAACTGACGGTGTAGCCTTAAAAAGCGACGGGTCAGGAGGTGCTAATTACCTGGATGATTCTGGTGATTACTCTGCTCCTGCTACGATTTACACAGACAACGGCGTTATCAATACTAATCGCACAGTAGAAATTTCGGATGATAAATCTTTAGACTTTACAGCTTTTGATAATGCCACTCATTCGGTGTCTGATGCTGAGGCAAAATTAAAACTGATTTCTGGTGTTGCTACATTTGCGTTGTTAGACCTTGATGGGGCTGGGGGCACAGATAGTATAGCCAGTTTTGTACTGACTCCTGCTGGGATGCTTATAACCGATACTACTAATGCTAAAGGCCTCGTTTATGCTGCAGATTATCAAGGGAATTTCACCGATCAATCATTGGTAAGTAAAAAATATGTTGATGACAACCCAGTCAATATCTTTACATCAAATGGTTCATCAGCAACAGAACGATTGTTTGAACTTTTATCCGGCGTGTCTTTTACAATAACGGCTAACAATACAGCCATAGCAGAAGACACAATCCGTCGCGCAATATTATTTATGGTGTCAACAGAATTCGCTTTTGGGCATGACCTGCTCGATGGCAATGGAACAATAACGAGTTCACAGCGATTAACGTTTAATAACGCTGAGATGACGGTATTAGACACAAACAATAGTAAAGGTCTTGTATATGATAGTGGCACATACAGAGTCAATTTTACTGATCTCTCATTGGTTGATAAAAAATATGTAGACGATAACCAAATAAATATATTCACATCTGATGGATCAATGAGTGTAGATAGAACAGTAACAGTTCTCGATAGTAGCTTTCTGAAATTTCAATCTTTTAATGCGTCAGATATTGCGACTGCGACCGGTGCTAGTGTGGTCGATATCGAAGGCAGCATGCTGAGACTGGTATATCAAGATTTTTCAAGTGGAACGCCAGGTGCAAACCATGGATTCTTGCTTACCAGCGCACAAATGTTGGTAATTGATGGTTCCAACAAAGGATTGGTGAATGCAGCTGATTATTCTGCAAACTTTGTTGACCGGTCATTGATTGACAAAGAATATGCTGACAAGGGTCAGCTCTCCAGGAGCACTTCCGGTGCAGCTGACTTAACGTCGAGTGGCATGCCAATATTAGCTGTTACTGATAGTTCAGCATCCCGCACAGTGACCATATCTACTGCTGATATCAATGAAGGGCAACCATTTCATATTAAGGATGAAGGGGGGCTCGCCGGCACTAACGCTATAACAGTCACTACAGAAATAGTTGCTGTCACTGTTGTAGCAGATGCATCCCCTGGCACTAATTTCACGGTACCTGCTGAACATGGATACATTGTCGGCCAGGCAATACAACACACAGATTTTTCAGTCGGTGCCTATGATGGTTTATTTACAGTAACCGCAATAGTAAGCAATACGGTATATGAAGTTAGTACTCTCACATTTTCAGCAACCAGTACCGGTAATTCTAGAACGTCAATCGATGATCAGATTTCAGTAGCCATTACAGCTAATTACGGTTCTTTATCCGTTTACTGTTCAGAAACTCAAGTCTTCACAATAGGGGTGTAATGGTGGGACTAAATACAAACACATCAGATAGGATACCAGCTCGGCAAGCAGTCGATACATCATCTGTCTTTCAAATTACTGATTTTGAAAATGTAGCATTTCCTACCATCACGTTGGAAGAGAAGGTTTACTCATTGCACAATGTCATTAGTGCAGGCGCTACAGCTTATCAATTCATATTTCCTCAGGGAGCAACCACCTCGATAGTCGCATCAAATCGTTTTAAAAATTTATTGGTATCCCTGATAGCAATCGATGCTTTTTTTGAAACGGCAGCAAATTCCGCAAATTTATCACTCAATTTTGATAACCTTGCCGCTATTTACCTTGGGACGCCTAGTGGAAGCGTTCTTTTTGATCTTAACTTTCTGGCACCTGCCGCGGCTGCACAATTACAAGGTTTTTCTACACTGGAGTCCCAGCGGGGTATCTTCAGGGGATTTGAATCATTAGGTTCTCTCACCAATGCTCAAATCATTTCAATCAAAGATGGTTTTTTTGAGAATTACGTTAATGGGATCACATTGGATGCAGTAGCTGACACAGCTATCGTAGCATGTGAATTTGTTTCCGCTGGATCAGGGTCTGGTCCGACAATAGAATTGAAGGGCACAATTTCTGCTTTCACACTGATGGATTGTGGTTTTACACTCGGTTCTAGCGAGTCTGTTATTCGTATTGATCCAGGTATTCCTGATGATGCAAAAGTAACAGTGGCGGGTATGTTTATTAGGGGCATTGGTTCACCTTCTCTTTTCGACACAGCTGGGATAGATGGGACTTTTGCAAGTGTTAGTGATGCGACAATTAGTGCAACGGCTATCACGAGTGTGGTATCAGGTACTTTGGTTAATGGGGCGAATGCCGCTAGATTTAATGCAAATGCTACGGCTTTGTCCGTAGGCCAAATAGTTACAACCACAGCATTTGCGTCCGAAGTCATTTATAACGTAACTGCAAAAATAACTGTTGTCACTGGGACATTTTTTGAATTAGAGAATGTTGTTTTTACAGCGAGTGATACGGGAAGTTTTAGCGCAGATGTCGTTACAATAAATTCTACATCTCATGGTCTTAACGACGGTGATACGCTGTTGGTGGATACCACTCTTGGAACGGACTACGACGGGGGTGCAACTGTTTTTGCATCTGTTGCAAATAGCTTTGAAATTAGTAGAGCTTTTACAGTTACTAAAGCAGGAACGTGGACTACCCGTGGATTAGACCAGCGAGATTCTCGGGTGATAGCAATAAACAATCCAGGATTTTTACGCTCCAAATATCTCGGAGGTGCATTTGTCAATGGGGCTGGCACCCTCACAACAATAGCTACAATAGATACTTATACAGACATAGAATTTACGGGACTTGCGGAGATATCGTTTAGCGAAAGATTTAAACTAATCGATTTAGATAATGCAATATTTGAATATACAGGCAATGAACCTTTTGAAGGCTCATTATCATTTGTTTTATCTGGGCTCAGTAGCGGATCAGGAAGCGTCTTTGCATTTAAATTTTTCCTGTCTACAGATGGAGGTTCCAGTTTCGGGCAATTTGTGGATGAAATCGAAGCTGTAGTAGAACTGAAAACATCAGTAACAGGAACGTCTCTCATTATTCCTGTTGTTCTTGATAAGGGAGACCAGTTCAAACTTCGTGTTCAGAACACTGGGGGAACAGAAAATATTACTGTAGAAAATATTAGTTTATATTTTGAATAAATTGGAGTTTAAATAGTGATTTATATTAAATTTGGTAGAGGCTACCAGTAACATCATGCCTACATGCGTCAAAATTCGTCGTAAGAAACGCCAACCCTGCATTGGCGATATGGATGAATTGATCACATTGCAGGGTCGCACACTTGCGCCACCCACCTCCGGTGTTGATGCGACTGAGGAGTTTGCTGACACCAATCCCGATGTGTGGGCCCTAGTTGAGACTGTCAGCGGTGAAACATTGTTTGACAACACGGGAACAGAGCGGGATGTAACGCACAGGTTTACCATCAATTTTATCAGCGGTGTA
>JAZGCR010000203.1:0-41390 GCA_036477105.1 Nitrosomonadaceae bacterium
GACACCGCTCTTAAACAGCGTTTTACGGTTACGCATATTGACCAAGAACCGCGTTGGGAATTGCAACGTGGTTCCGGCAGTCAGCGTGCCAGTGTTAGCCGTGAAGCCAGTCATCGCCAAAGACATACGATAGGTATCTTTGTAAGTGGTATACAAAGGACTGGGCGTACCGTCCAGCGTAATACCAGTTATATCGTTACCAGAGGTATACTGAGGCAAGTTGTTGGTGGTTAGCACATCATTAAGGCCTGCAAAGTACTTCTTAATAACAGCGCCGTCCCATGCGGTCATGACTTCAGGGTTAACACCCAATTGAGTTTGAAGGTTAGCCAGCTCAACCTCATCGAAGCAATCGATTACACCGTAGCGCTTGCCAGAAGGTGATCCAATATCCTTGAGCAGTGCACCAGCATTAGCAACATCAGACCATTGGTCTAGTTGCTCATCTGGATCGCCGGTTGTGAGAGCGGCGTTGTTCGCCATGAACGTAGCAGTTTCACTTTCCAGTTCGACAACCATGTCTTCAGCGATAGGCTCCAGCAACTGATTCAACTGGTCAGCTTCCAGCGCTTCCTCGACCTGCGTGTTTTCCACAAACACCGTGATGTAATCAGAAACTTCAGCTTGCACCTTACCAGTTCGCACTGGGTTGGTAGAGCCAGTCACGTCACCATCAGTTGTACGCTGTGGAACATATTGAGGCGGACGCTTCATGCTTACCTGTCCGAAGTCGCGGCCTGTGGATGCGTCGAAATCGTTAACGAGCTGCTTTGATACCGTCTTGAGAAGGACGGTGGTTGATTCAAACGCGCGCGCAAAGGATTTCAACAGTTTCTTGTTGATATTACTCTGATAGTCATTAGCCATGATCTAAGATCCCTAGATAAACACCGTGTTCGGGAACTCTTTTTCAAATGCATCTTTAGTAAGAGCCCCCGTCCCGCCTATATCTGGTAGCGGGTCCGGTGTGTTTGATAAATTAGGTGTGTTGGCTAGAGCTTTCTGCTTAATCACAGTCTCTATCATTACACCCGCCGATACTGGATCAAGGGCTAACAGCTCGTGCATTTCTGCAACATTATCATGAAGGTATTCGACAATCTTTCCGCCAAACTTATCTTGCATGATGTAGGTTCCAAGCTGGGCGCTAACGCCATTATCGTTCAGCATCTTCTCGCCCGCATTCAGCTTTACCATGTCAACGCCATCAGCGATGGCCTTCTCTTCGTAAGCTGAAATAACTTTGTTTTCCTTTGCCTTGTGAGCTGTATCTTGATCCGCTTGTCTGGAATCGTTGAACACTTTGGTTGCACTAGCAGCTGCCGTCTGTTCAGAATAGGAGAGCATTTCGGCGTGGTACGCTTCCATAGCTGCTCGGTCATCTAAATCATCTGGCAATACAGGCTTTTCAACTGCACTAACGGTGACTGGGGCAGTGTTTGCTGCCTCCTGAGCTACCTTCAGCGCCTGCTCTGCGTTATCTGCTCGACGTACAGCTGCATACTTCTCAGCTGTAATCTTATTAAAGCGGTCATTCATTCCATGAGTTTTTGTTTCCTGGTTGTCTCCAGTAGCTGGTGATGGGTCAGCGGTATCGGCCGGATTCGGGGGGGGTTGGTCTGGGGCTTCGTCGACAAACACAGGTTCAGTAACAGTGTTATCACCGGGAAGTACGATTCCGTCGTCATTTTCATCTTTAGTAGTCATAGTAAGCACCTCATTTGGCGGATTTTAGCCTCAGTTATAGGACTGAGTAACCTTGCTTGCATTATAGACACAAATCAGCGTCAATAAAACCACACTGTATTTGCACTATTGTGCACTGCCAGATCTAGAGATTACGATTTGATCAACCGCATTGACCAGGCGCTCGAAACTTTCCTTAGACATTTCCTCAATCTCTGCCAATGTTTTGGCGGTATCTGCGTCAGTGTTCCTGATGTCTGACACTGCCTTGGCTTCGTTAACAGTGTCCTTTCTGCCATCGGTGCGGGTCTTCTCGCCCCACTTGGCAACATTAAGCTGTAATTCTGTTCGCTTGTTCTGCTGCTCCATGACATCGGCGTCAGCTTTTTTCATTTCGGCTTGAGCTGCAACCATCATAGGATCAGGTTTGGGTGGCTGTTGAGCGATCTGCAAGGCAATTTCTTTTTCGTCATCAGTCATCTGGCTTGGCGGTATCATTCCCTGCCTTAGCATTCTGTCGCGTTTACGCTCTGCAACCTTGTCGACCAATGGCGCGTCGATCGCTTTGAGCATTATGTCGCCACCTTCCGCTATAACCGATGGGTCTAGTTCAGCATACTTGAGCAAGGCATCCAGGCCAGCTTCCATTCTATTGCTGAATGCTTCACCGAATGAGGCAGTGACCTTGTATTTTCCAAGATTCAATATATTCGTGTTAACCATTTCCCTGGATTGCTGGTCGTATATCTCCTCATTGAGAGTGACCGAACTTTCAGTGCCGTCGACACCGGTGATATCAAACACGCGCTTAGTGTCATAAACCACAGGCATTGTTTCTAGCAGAACTTTGCAGGTTTGCACGATACCGTTAATCAGTGCATTCACCCACTTACGATTGGTTGCGGTGCCTCGATTGATCTGCATACGGACAGAGTCTTCTGATTGTCGACCAGCAAACTTGCCCATCATTGGATCGAAGACGCCGGCCTGCTCTTTCATGTCGTTGGCCATCTCGGCAGCCAGTAGGCTTAGATGTTGGTTGGGTAATGGGCCGCCGCTGCGCTGTGGTGCGCCAGGGTATTCGGTGTCAGGGTTGAAGAACTGCACAGGATCTGCGCTAACATTCATCCGGCCAATCTGATTCTCATGGCCTACTGCCTGTTTCTTGGTCATCCACCACTTGGCACGAGGGGACAGGGCGCCTTCCTCAACATCCCTCGACTTTGCGTAATTGTGCACCCTTTGAGGGTCCATCTCTTTGAGCGTTAAGCCGTAGTAAGTGATCTTGGAGTTTTGCCCGAGTAGTTCATGATTGCCATATACGGTAATCACTGGGTTGGATATGAAGGCTGTCACACGTTCTTTCTCTAAAATTTCATGGCCATCGAACACACAGTGATACCACTTGTGATTCTTTGCCTTCTTGGTTCTGCGAACAGTGATGCCTTGGGCTTCTCGTTCATCCTTTGTTTTCTCGAAATCCTCGTCCATCTCAACGATGTCGCCGTTACTCATTTCGGCTATTTCGATAGTGTTCTCTTTCATATAGTAGCGCTCGGCTACGGTGACTACTTCCGGCCTGTATTCATCGTAATACTCGCCGATATCAGAGTCTTCGACGCTAACACCTTTACCATCTGGCCATTTCTCTTTGTAATCTTCTGGCGAGTAGGAGCTCAGTACGTAGGATGCTTTAGAATCAGAACTATCTTCCTTCGTGCAGGTATTACTGCACCAGACCCGGTTGATAGCATTGGGGATAGCCTCAACAAACAAGTCTTGATCAAAACTAAATTCATCCTTGAACTTAGCCTTAATAATCCACGCATCAAATCCACGCCTGATGATTCTCCTGCACGCTTTACGGAACATATCTTCAGTCTTTGACATGTTCTGGATAGAGCGGATCATACCCTCGAGGGTCAGTGCCGTTTCCTTGGTAGCAGCGCCATCCGCTGGCTTGACGTTAGCACTGAACTCCATGTCTTCAATATCAGCCATCACTGATTCAATGATAGGGGTGACCTTGTCGAAGGTGTATCGAGGGCGTTTCTGAGAGTCCAGCTCGCGGCGGATAGAGTCTTCCCACTGGCCATCCTTCTCCAAAACAAACCGATCGCATTCCCTGGCCTGTTCGCGCTGATCCAGATCCGATTCCTGCCAGTCACCAAGCTGCTCAATGTAATAGGCATGGAGAGCTTCTGGATCTGACTTCTCGGGTTTTTGTGTTTGTATGCCGTCGTTATATGCCATATTCAAAACATCGATACGAAATCAATGTCTCCAGTATTTTCAACGATTTGAGGGATAAACGTGTTCATCATCAGGGTATCGTACATATTTGGTGATTCTATGCCCAGAAGTTTCATTTCAGCCTTGCTCAGTATTTGTATCAAGCCTCGGCTATTCGGCTTCTTTGGAACCGAACAACATTCAGCCCGTAAACGCTCCATTTCTTCAATGCCATCAGAGTCTAGGCTAATCATGTCGATAGGGTCAACGTAGTCACCCAGCACCACACACCGGTAAACATTATAAAATAGGTCGGCCAATCTGATGCTATATTGTGCCCTATTGTTTAAAAATGTCTCACTGAATTTCTTCGGCTTCGATTCGTCATTGCTGTTTAAGTGTTCATGCGGCATGTAAATAGCGTCAGCACTGTCCTGTCCTTTACCGCTCAGTGAGCCTCTAAACGCATAGTATTTGACGTGAGTACCAGCGAAGGCGGTGGCTACCTGGCGCTTTAAGCCTGCTCCCATGCCGTCAGCATCCCAGATGAACCAATCTGCCCCGTCGTTGCTAGCCTCACCGGTTGCCCAGTCGCAACCTTCGTCGATCTCACCAGATGTATTAGCCAAGCATCGCTTAATAATTGATCCATGCCTTAACGAGTACGCTTTGGCATCCCTGCCACCATCTGCGCAATCGTGCGTTGCAACCTTGGCGCCGTGAGGTTGAAACATCTTTTCCAGGTGCGGCAATTTGTGGGCATCAATGGCAGCGTCGAACCATTCACCTTTAATAATGGCATTGGCAACTTCGTCTAAGTAATGACCATGCCATTTGTGCATATACATGGAATTACTCATAACCCTTTCATCATCGACCCGCTCAGCCTCTAAGCCAGAACCAAGGAACCAAGGTTGCGGCATGTCGGTATAGTTGAGCTCGACCACCATCAGTAAGTCGTCTTCGTAATACCCGCAGCGCTGCAGTTCACGTTCCGCCCTGGCTAGATACTTCTGGGCAAGTGCACCGGTTCGTCGTCCACGGTTCATTGTGATGATTATCTCAGGCAGCTTGACGTCTTCCCCTGCTAGTTTTCGCTGCGTATCCTTGGCGTTTAGTCGAACAGAGGCAGTAAGGGACTTGAGAGTTTCAAAGGTTAAATCTTCGCCTTCCTCAATCCATAGGATATCGATACCAGATAGCGTTGATTTGAGCGATGAGGGGTTGCGAGATAGGCCTCGGTAGAATGTCCTGCCTCCAGTCGATGGGTGCTCTATACGGGTCTTGGTATCCTTGAAGCCTTCAAGCCCAAGGCGTTCAATCTCTTCGATCAGTAGCCGGTGCACTGACTCTGAAATAGACTCTAGATGCTCCCGAGCACAACAAACCAGCGCACCTCTGGATACTTGAGCAGCAACATAATCACCGATGCCAGTTGATTTAGTGGAACCTCGGCCGCCAACAACTATTTTTATTCGCTTTGGTTTCGTGAATATAGGATGAAGCTTTTCTGCGTAGTCTATTACCACGTCAGCCATTAGGTTTCACCGGGTTGAAGGTAATGCTTTGTACTTGAACTGGCCCGCCGTCTGGAGCTGATATCGTGTTGTCCTGTTTGTCTGCGAGCCCTAATTCCCTAGCAATAATGTTGGCGTTTAGCATCCCGGCAGCAGCCCCGGAAAACTTCTGTTCGAACATAATATTCTCAACCTGTTGAACGATAGGAATAAAATCGTCCCGCTCCCTGTACAAATCCCATGTTTTTTTTGATATACCAAGGTGAACACATAGGCCTTGATAGGTCATTGCCCGGATATGTTTAACAGTTTTTACGTGGCATTTTCCATTGTTAGAGAATACTTTCTGTTCAGGTATTTTGTTATTATCGCACCACTCAAAGTACGCCACGCAAGCATTCCACAAATTGATAGGCTTCTTATAGATCAAAGGCCTACCGCTTATTTTGCGTAGCTCCCATAGTTTATTTCCTTTAGGGGCTGGCATTAATTAACTCCCAACCAATTCTTCAGTGCCATCCCATATGAATTCATCTAATGGGAAGTGCCAGTGGCACTGGCAGCAGAATGAGCCCGAGTAGAACTTAGGGTCTCTAGCATAGGTTTCAGCAATAGAGCGGCTCATTTTTGTTAAACCTCCGCACTTAGTGTGGATATAAGATGATCTAACAGGCCTGACGAATCCCTTTTCTAGCTCTTCATCAGTTAAAACCACATAGCCTTTTTGCTGCCCATTTCCTTTAAGCTCACGATGATCATCCGTTACAGGACTTCCATCGGTCATGCATTTTTTTGTGTTGTTCATCTTGTCACCTATTCAACCTTTCAGCCAATACACCATCGTTATCCATTAAAGCAATATCAACAATGAAATCGTGCTGCAGGATCATCAGTTCAGCTAACAACAGCCGTCTGTGGCTTCGCGGATCAATAGCCCAACCGTTTGAGACACCCTGGTTATCATATGCAATAGAATAAATAATACTTCGCAAATCACCAGCCTTGGCTTCCTCAAGCAATCTCTCAAGTGCAACTATCAAATTCTGGTTTGGCGTCATGTCTTTGATGTCGATAAGGTTCTTCATCAGTACCCTGATCTTGGCTTAGTTTTCTTAGCTGCCTTCTTCTTGGCCTTGTCCTTGTGAGTTTTTGCTCGCTCGCCTCGTGTCGGCTTTCCTCTGTGTGGCATATCGTTCTCCTAAATATTGATTATTTCAGCCCCGTCTTGGGGTATTCCGCGTATATATTTCTTCATTGCCTCTCTGAATTTCTTATCAGCATCATTATAGGTTCCGTCTGGGCGCATAAGCATATATGCGGGCATTAAATCGACAATATCCCATGTGTAATACCGGGCCTTTCTGTCAGGAAACTGAATTATAGCTGCTGTCATTCCTCGCACGCCTTACCAATCGTAATGGTATTGTCGTCGCCGTAATAATCTGTTACTGGTGTGGTTGATGGATCTTGAAATCTGGTGCAAATGGGCCACTGTCCAGGGTCAGGGAAGTCCGTAACTATCGTTTTGAGCTGCATATAGGTCCCAGCCTCAAATCCATCCGCGGACGCCACCCCGGGTGCAGTGATTCGACTATCCGGGAAGGTTGTTTTTACGCCGGTTACTGGATTGGTCACGGTGATTGTTTTCTCACCTGTCCCTGATGTAATGTCAAAAAATACCCCGACATCCAAAGTCTTGTTGGATTCTGTCGATTTTATTGGCATAAGCTGCTCTCCACACCTAAACCTCTATGATCTATTTTAGAGCGGATGCTTATTCCTAATCCGTCTATTAAACTATCAACGCTTGTAATCACATCGATACGACATTCAACACTTAACCCATTATGGTCTATTTTCGATCTTACAGAAAGGCCGGCACCGTCAATCAGGCTATTGACGCTTGTTACGCAGTCTGGCACCACATCTACGCTTTCCGATGTAATGCTGTGGGCGAAGTTAAAAAACCCTTTAATCAGGTATTTAGAGGCCCCAACGAAGGTTGCTCTGCCATTCCGCCAATTAATCATATTAAGCTACGGTCTTGAATGTGACAAAAGTGTCGTCTGCTGTCGCCGATAAGAAACGCCATGTAATGACGTCACCGTTAGTATCGGCTGCTAGTGCATCAAACTGGTATATTCCGTTGCTGATTTCTGCGATTGCGCCGCCAACTCCAGTGAATGCCGCTCCGTCAATAGATCTCTGCGCAGTTACCGTCAATGCAGTTGCCGGCGTGGCATGATCAGAAGCAAGTACCATTAAAAATTCAAAATTTGGAAAGGCTGTGTTCTTCTTAATCGCTAAGTCATCAATCAAACCAGGTAGGTTTGTGCCGGTATCGGTCTTTATAGATGCGAGCTGAGTCGAGTTAGAATCCATCTCTTGCCGGTTCTCAACTGCTGTGGGCGCCGTGCCCGCTGCATCCGGAACCACTGTGTTAGCGCCGTCCGTGCCTCTCATGGCGGTAGTCGGGATGGCCAGTACATTGTTGTTAATAGTGGTTTGACCAGATACCAGTGTATTCAAATCAACGCTGTTAGAGTCCATTTCCTGGCGATTTTCGACCGCTGTTGGTGCTGTTCCTGCAGCATCGGGGACTACCGTATTGGCACCGTCTGTGCCTCTCATAGTAGCTGTGTCGACCCCATCAGTGCCCCGCATATCCGTATTTGTGGTAGTTAGATCCACTAGATCGACGTTAACGACAGCCCCTGAGAGGGTTGTTATGGCTCCTGCTGACACGATGGCAGTGGCTGCAAGGTTGTTTAGCCCATTAGTGGTTAACGCGTCATAAGTGGCAGCAGGGACTACGTAATACTCATGCCAAACAGGCAATGCACCAGCCACAGCAACCTGTAGTAATAATATACCGTTGGTGGCTGTGTCAGTAGTGCTTAGGGTGGTTGAATACCATCCATCTGTGTCATGTGTGGCAGTACCGGCTGCATTTTTCTGTGCAAAAGCAGCGCCGTCTTTTGATAGCTGCATGTCAGCTTGCGCAATAGTCAGCCCAGTTTCAGCTGTCACACCATCGGTGGAATCCAAGAAAGGTCCAAACCTAACAACCTGACTCGTGCTCTGTCTCAATAGATTCATGCTCGTCTACGCCTATAATTGTACATTGCCACTGGAATCGATAACCCACTAACAACCGCATCAACAGAGAATGTGGGAACCCCAGTGATGTCTGATGTATTAGTCACTAATGCAGCGTTGGGTACGGTAACGGTTATCACCTCTTGAGCTGATATGTCATACCCAGCCTGTGCGGTGAGAGTAATAGTAACAATAGTATCGCTCGTTCTTACTACAGCGGTAACAACCTCATTATCTCGTACCTCGTTATTCCAACCGTTAGTTGGGCTGCTCGCTGCGTCCAGACCGTTGATGATGGCTTGGCGCTGAGCTTCGAACGTGGCACCTGCAGCAACCCAGGTATCGCCTGTTAGAGTGATTATGATGGTCTTGCCGCCAGCAACGATGTCGGCTTCTTCGATCGTAGCAACGGCGGTTCCCGTTATTGCTGCAGTAGCGCCTGAGCTAACAAATAAGGCTGTGTGTCTTAAGCTCATTTTTTAGAGTGCCCAAGTTTTCCACGATATCGTTTGCGCGGGAGTGGCATCATTTAACACTAGGAAATTGGACCCGTCGACTTCGGCGTTTTCCGCATCCTGCCATGTGCCACTCAGCCATTCTATGATAATCGACGTTGGTGTCGTTGGATTATCCATAAATCGAACAATGCCCGTTGCCGCGCTGGTTGCCCCCGTAACAGTGTCACCAACAGCGACTGTCCCTGTCATGCTGGTGATTGTGAAAGTTGCTCGAAGCTGCTGGATTGAATACTCGATACCATCCTCAGCAACCAGGGGTATAGATCTTATAACTGGTTTCGTGGGGGCGAAAAGATATGTTACTTGGTTGCTGACCTCAAAGCTGTCTACGTTTCGAACCTTAGTCGCCTCTGTGGCCTGGATCTCATCGCCAAGAATCAGATCTGAGAGTGAAAATAGTAGCTGGTAAGTGCCTGTCACTGAGGCGATCGTATCTAATAGGTGAATAGTTCCTAAGACTAATACCTGAGAAGCGCTGTCTTGTACTGTAGACATTATTTGACTCCGTGGAATACAACAGTTTGTACTCTGTCATCTGTATTGTTGGTGGTTGATCGTGACCGTATAACAATGCGGTGCCCGGCGGGTATGGCGACGTGGACAAACTGACTGTTAGCGAACATGCGCTCACCGTTGTCTGTGTGGAGTGGGATATTCTCAGCAATGGGTATCTCGTCCCCGGTGACCCCCGTTGCACTTATCCCAACATCAAACAAAAACCCAGCTGCAGCCATGGCTATGTTCTCGTTACCACCAAATGAGAGGAAAAACCCGAAGAACCCTTCGCATGGGTCAACTATTTCTATCCAAGCGCCTTTAGTGTTCGCGGTGGCCCCGGCGTCAATACTAGTGCCATCAGTGTTTGCCTCATCAGCCCCATAAGACACCACAGCGCCGTAACCTGGCGGGGACTCGAAGGTGTCAGCCATTAGGTTTAGCAATACGGTCACTGTGTCGTTGTCGGTAGAATCTGACTGACATTGAGCAACAAGCCGCTTACCAGCCGGCACCCTGACAGGCACGCGGAAGCTAGAATACGACTGTAGTGTTACTGCGTTATCCCCCCACACTAGGATGTTCTCTACGATAGGCACCTCGTCGCCTGTCGTGCTAGTTTCACTGAGTCCTAGGTTGACAAGGAAACCGCCAGGGGCACCCGTTGCCATTGTCATGTTGGTGATGGTGAACAGGAATTCGAAAGCGTTGTAGGTTACAGGGTCCATTAGTTCGACCCACGCGCCCTTAGAGTCCGCTGTGGTTCCCGATGGGATAACAATGCCCGTGCTGCTTGACGCCGCAACATCAGTAGAGAAGGACTTTGCGGCACCACCCAGAGGAAAGTCAGACATTATTCTGTAATCCTGGCTAGCGCTTCATATCCGAATATGTCGAGCGCTGTCAACCTTTCAAGAATCCAAGGGGCTTTTGCGTTAATTATTCCTTCCATCATGTGCAGGTCCATCACAAATAACTCCGCTCTGATGTCTGTTTTTGCGAGCGTTAACAATTGGGCTTTTTCTTCTTGGGTGAAACGGTCCCAGAATTCTGACTTGCTACGCCTTGAAATCGGCACGGGTACATCAAATGACCTTGTGTCTGGATTCCAGGTGCCTTTGATATCGTTCTCATCAACGGTGATGAACTCTTGACCCGGTCTGACCCGTTCCAGCGCCTTTGGGTTTCTGGTTTGGCTGAGTGCCTTACCAGTTGCTGAGTCTATCAGGATATAGTGTTCTACCATGGTTAGAGTTCCGGGTTGTTTATAGTCAGGTTTTTGAAGCATTCGGTACAGTTGAATATGAAGAAAGTAGATTGACCAGGAGGGTTAGCGTTCACCGGGACGATGATGCTAGGCTTGCTTTCTTGCCCGAACTTATCGGTAGTGGTCATAGTGTAGGAATGTATTTCGGTGTCGGGAATGAACACAGGTAGCGATGTCTCAATCCCGGACCACACAAACACACCGTAATTATACACCGTGAACGTTCCCAGTTCGGTCTCACAGTTGAAAGGGCTTTCACCTACTCGCTCTGGAGGGCAGTCCCAATTTAACGTCCCTGATAGATCGTCAGCTAAGGCGGCACCTGCTGCGATACACACCAAAACCGCAAGCGTGGATATTCCAAAATGTTTCATAACTTCACCTTTAATTAATGTATTTCTACTGGCTACTTTCCAGCTTTTTTATACGTATATCGGCGAGCCTGGCCTCTTTCAAAAGTTTAGAATACTTTACATAATTAACAATTATAGTCGAAACACCCACTATAAACGCCACTGCGAACGCCATATCGTTACCGGTGAGGCCAAGAAACCAAACCTTAACGCTGATAGGGGTTTCAATGACTGCTGCACCCATGGCGCTACTGAAGCCAACAAACTCTAATATTTCACTCTTCATCGTCATCGATTATGTCTTCATCAAAGTCAATATCTAACTTCTTCTCGAAGTGAGCTTTTCGAATGTGGTGTATTGCGGATGATAATAAGCCCAGGATTAGTAGTACTGCCAGTATATTTCTTTCTGGATCGTCGAATAACGCCATACCCACCCCGAGCTAAAACGAACATTTTCACCCAAAACCACGCTTTAAGTGTGGGAGTATACGCATCATTTAGCACAGCAAGTAATTCAATATCGTATTTGTCGTAGGCTATTTGGTTAATTAGGCCCAAACCATGCAGAATTAAACAGATTACTTGGATAGCGAGAATGTAGAGAATATAACGGGTGTTTTTGGATTTGGCGGCGAATTGGTAGAGTATAAGAACGGCCATCAACATAGCGTAATCCATGGTCGCATTGAAGGCATAAAGCGTTTGCATGGGCTCCTTTGGGATATCTTTATAGTCCCAAAGCTGGAAGCCCAGCAGGATAATAACAACACCGATGAAGCTATGCTTTTGACTTAGTTTTAGCCGGTGTTCCATTAGGTTTCTTACCTTTGGTCTTACCTTTCCGGATGTCTCGACCATCCCTGAATCCCCCGGATGAAGCAATTTTAGCCTTTGCCTTGGTTGCGGCCTTAGCCTTAGCCGCTGATTTTGGCTTTGCTGCTGCTGATTTCCTTTTCGCTGCGGCTTTTTTGGCTGGAGTGTCTGAAGGCATCGTGTTTCCTAGACCATTAAGTTATTAAAGAGAAGTGACCAAGGTCTTTTAATCCCTTGTACAAGCCACCCCATTCTACCTCGATGTTTAATTCCTGGGCTTTACTCATAAATGCGCCGGCCAGAATAATCCAGAGATTATCACAATTTTCCCATGGGATGCCAACGCCTGGGATATACGGCGCGATGTCGACGGCATTTGATGGGCTGACATTGTGGTCTGAGTCGGGCCATTCTGCGCCACTACTGCCCGAATTATAAACCTCTGTCTGTCTTTCCTCGTCTCGATATCCATCAACAACGGTTATATTCCAGCCGTCACGGGCTAATTCGAAGAGAATAATCTGTAAATTGTCGTGGCAAGAGTTAATATTTTTGCGTGAACTTTGACCGTAAGTTGTTATGTTTGAACCTTTTTTGTACTTGTTTGGCATGGTAACCTCTTATTCGTGAATAGTCGGTATATCTCTAGAACACCCTGTCCCCGTTCAGCCAGAACTTAGCCCATCGGTTGACGAATTTATTGGTGTAATGCTCAAGCGCATCATCGAAAACATGGCCTATGGCTAAATAATCGTCAGCGTGAATCGTTCGCATTGGATAATATTTTAGGGTTTCCGCATAAAACCCTCTGGTAGTCTCGAGATGTTCGCCGTCCTGGTTCTTGTTCCAGAAGTGCAAGACCGCATCCCCTCGCGGGTCGATGTAGATTCCCATGATTACGGAATGGTCTTCGTGATCCTTCGCCCACTGCACCGCGTTTTCAAAACAACGAAAGTTAAATATTCCTTGAGTCGCTGTAACCTTAACGCTGGCGTGCTCGTTGTAAAGCCATTCGCCGATATTGTGCCGGATTTTCTTTTTGATTCTGGCTTTGATTTTCACGCATACACCATAGTTAGAATTTTCTCTCCTTCCTTGGTTTCTGCGAAAATACAGTCAGCCTCTGGATAGGACTCTTCACCATCTCGACAATCGTTAATGCGTACTGTGATGTCGTCTGCTTCGCCGAGCTGCTCTGCAACCTCAATCATTTTTTTTAGTTCTGATATTTTCACTCTGCTGAATCTCCATTAACAAAATCATTAAGTGAATTCACGGACTTGGCGTCGATAGGCTGCAGTAAATACGTGTCGCATATTCTGGACTTAAGCAGATAAACATTGCCTCTCTTATCTTTCACGTAAGAACCGTCCAACTCCATTAAATCGCAAGCACTCAACGCCAAAGCCAAAACCAACAATAAATATTTCATATTCCCTCCAATGGCCAGCCCGAAGGCCGGCGTTTAGTTGGTTAATCAGAAATTCTCTATGCGATCGCCAAGTATTTTAGAATGCTCTACCATTATGTCCCGCTGGCCCTTGAGACGGTTTTTCTCATCGATATCGAGGCCTTTAAAAATATCTGATAGTTGGAACCCTACAAGATTAGTTATTTTTCCGTCGAGCTCTCTTTTCTCATCAACAACACGTTGCTGGTGTGGCTCCAGCACTTCGTTATACGTTCTTTCAAAAACATCTTTTGGCGACCAGGAAATATAGCCTTCATGGTCAGGATGGTTAGCCTTTCCGCCGTCATGGTATTCAACCAAATACCCTTCGGTTTTTGGGTCTTGATCTTCCGGTATTGTCCAACCTTGATAGTCATTGTAATCCCCTAACGACATTGGTTTAGCGTCCAGGGTTTTGGTTCCTGTGTAGGTTTTCATCTAAAATATTCCTCTTCAGTTTGCTTGTAGAATCCTTTCTCAGTGAACCAGCCAACCCAGCCATCCTTGGTGAAAAGGCCAGAGCCGTCATGTCGCCAGCCCCAGCCCTTACAGTTCACTAGTTGTTTTTCAGTGGGTAATATCATTTCTTATTTAGAATAAGTCGCTCTGGTATCCGATATCCATGGCATTACAGCACTTTGCAAACGCAGCATCATTTTCAGCTCGCTTTTCCGCTCCCAGCTTGTAGCGTGCATAGGCTGCGTTGAATGCAGTTGAGGGAATACCGAGATTATTCAACCTAGCGCGAATCTCACCAGCCTTGGCGTTAAGCTCGCTCCGCGCTTTATCGATATCCTCCATGCTCGCACAAGCGCCAGTGATCACTTTGTCCTCGACCTTGGCCAGCTTGTCCTTGTTGATGTTCACGACATTACCGATATCTTCAACTTCATCGGCTTTGGTTGTGGATATTGCTTGCTCACTACTATCTTCACTTAACATAGGTTTCTCCTGGTTTTTGAGTTGGAATAACACTACTTGATTTTATCAAATGCACACTGTATGGCAATGACTGCTGGTTTAGGATTGCTGCCGCCGACTAGCGTGGATAATTCTTTCTGTACCAAGTGCATTGTTCAATAAAACATCTTATAGCTTCAGCCTCTCCGCTCACTTCGCCATGCCCGAACGAGCACGAAAATAGAGAATCTTCGCCGCAGTTATACGAGCATGTTCCTTTCCCCGGATGCGGCACACCTTCTTCGCATTCAACCTCCCACCTATCCCAGTGGGTTGATCGCCACCGAGTCCACTTAGTTGTAAATTCTTTGCGGTTAACCTTCATCGTATACATTTTTTCTGGGTACTCGCCATAGGCGGGCACTGTCACTGGGAAGACTTCATTGCTGTAAACAACCTCAGAATAAACTTTGCTTTTACCCTTAAATACCCGCTCCCATGGTAGATACAAGCGTAATCCTGTGGGGTTTTCCATCGGATCAACATGAAGGCTTGCTGTGATAGCCTCCATGTAAATGTCAAACCCGTATTCACGCCCTTTATATTCACCGCACAATTTTTCAAGCCAGTCATACCAAGAGAGGTCAAAGCTCAGATATATTGAAACCAGCAGCGGAACTGATAGGTGTAAACATATTGTCCCTTCACCGTCATGCCTTAACGTCAACATTATCGCCAAAGACCTGCACTTTTTTGATAAAAAGTAGCGTTCGAAACAGAAGCATTTTCCATCATGTTTTCTGAAATGCAGGAATGATCTACCGTCGTTTGTACTGTGATAATGCATTTTCTTGCCTCTTTTGAAATTTACTTACCAGTGTCAGCAGTTCGCCATAAGCAGCTATTAAGTGCACGCAATAAACAAAGCCACTTCAAGAATCAAACAGGCAAATAGAATAGAAAATAAGTTTCTTAGTCCGAAAATGTTCACAGTTCTTCTCCTTTTGGAACTTCATCATCAATATCTTGAATGGCAAAATAGATTTCCATACAAGCCTGGGTGTCTGCCAGGGCGTTGTGAGCGTCCTCGAGAACTTTGCCAGTGAAGTGAAGATAAGCTTCGGCCAGGGTATGCCCGCTCTTGCCGCCCATTATTTTCTTGGACTTCTGCAGCGTGCAATAGTAAAGGTCGCGATCTTTCCAGACTTCATCCTTGATCAGATCTCGCATATAGCGCTTCAGGGCGATGCGGATTATCCGGTTATCGAATGTGGTGCTGTGGGCTACGCGAAGATCGCACTGGTACCAGAGCTTGAGAAACATCTGCAGGGCTTCAATCTCAGTAATACCAACTTCAAGCGCATGCTCTTGCGTTATGCCGTGAATCTTCACTGTTTCTTCAGTGATTTCCCAGCCATCCGGCTTAACGATAACGTCCATAGTCTCTATGACTTCCCTGGACTCCTCGTCACAGAGGATAGCGGCCAGCTGGACTATATGCGGCTGCTCCTTTCTGTTTGAAGGGATTTTCCATACGGGCTTACCATTTGTCTCTGAATCGAAGAACAATATTTGGCTCATTGCCTTTTCCTTTTTGATTGATGGATTATTAACTACTTAGGCCAAACTCCATGGTTCTTAAGAAGATCTTCAAGCTCTTCAGTTGCCAATAAAGACAAATCATACTTATTGGACCAGCTCACCAGCTCACTCACAAAATCACATCTTTCTTCAAGCACGGTATTAGCCGCGGGTTCAACAGATTTCGGTGGTGTGTAATCTTTGGAGTCGACCGATAACTCAGCCTGCTCTGCATTGTACTTTGCTGCCTTTTTATCATGGTCAGCTTGTTGCTCTTGCTTGGCTTTTTCTTTCGCCGCGAGCTCGTCAGCTGCTTTCTTCGTTGCTTTCGCCTCTTCCTCTTCGCGGATACGATCACGATCTGCCTCCAGACGCTTTTCTTCGGCTGCCTTGTGATCGGCTATACGGGATTTAACAACGGCTTGGAATGGCTCTGAGGCTTGATCGATTATCTGCTGAAGATCATTAAAGAGGAATTTATAATCTGCGGCGGTCTCACGAATAAACCCAATGTTGTCTAGAAACCTTTCCATCTTCTGATTGATTACTGATTTAATGTTGGCTATTTCGTCATCCGCTATACCTTGCCAGCTACCTACTCGCTTCCCCTTCATGGCGTCAAAGAAATCTGGAATTAAAAGATCTAAAGTAATGGATGCTTTTAGCCTGGTTTCTTGCTCAACGGTATATTCCCGCACCTTAGCCTCACTGTCAGCAATGATTTTTTCCTTCTTTTCCTTCTTCTGTTTGGTCACCTGTTTTTCACCAGCAGACTGCATTTTTTGTAACACTGTATCGAACTCAGCAACCGTGCCAGAGAATTCCGCCCAACTCTCGAACTCACCTTCCGCCAACTTTAAAATAGTATTGAGCTTAACCCTGGCGGCTTTGGTGGCCTTATTGAATGCGTCCTTATCGGTAAAATCCTGCTCTGTCTCCAGAACACGATTCATTTCCTGCTCTGCTCGATCCTTAACAATCGGTAAACAATCCTTAATATTCGAAACAATTAACGTGCCTTCCATCTTAAAAGTTATAGCAGGCAATGCCTCGACTTCCTGGGCAACAATCAGTTCCTGCTTTGCTTCTATCTCGTGACCTTCCAGATCAATCAGGAACTGCTTCCAGCCTGCTATCAACGCGGCTCGGCGTTCCGGTACAGAATGGTAAATCATGCTGACTCGCCTATCTTCGGTGCCATCAGAACAGGTAAACAATACTCTGGGGTAATCAGCTACTAAGGCTTGGTGCTCCAACTGCCAATAGTAGTGGGGCTCCAGCACTGTATTCCTGACATTCTCAGCAAGTTTCTCGTTAAATTCCTTGTGCTCCCATGGCAG
Source organism: Nitrosomonadaceae bacterium (assembly GCA_036477105.1). Lineage (GTDB taxonomy): Bacteria > Pseudomonadota > Gammaproteobacteria > Burkholderiales > Nitrosomonadaceae > BJGV01. The sequence goes on from JAZGCR010000203.1 coordinate 17,255, forward strand.
GCTTTGTTGTTTACCGCCTTCGAGGCCATCAAACGATGCTAGAAATTTAATTCCTTCGACTTCTCTAAGGCCTACAACTGGCGGGAAATCTTCGCAGTATTCCAGCTGGGTTATCTCCCTAGCTGAATCCTCGCTTTCATGGCCTTTTGCAAAAAGCTTTTCCTTGAATGATGATAGTGCTGGTTCCTTCCATCCCTTCTTAACATCAAGCAATTTTTTCCTGCTCACGTATTTAGAGACATTCATCATTGCTGGAGCTTCAGACGCACAACAATGATTTAACCTGGCGTCTAGCCATTCTGTGGAACCCTGCACTAAATCTAACTTTTCCATTTTATTTTCCTAATAGTTGAATTGATTCGATTTGAGTTGGTGAGAGGTTGGCGTTTTTAGCTTTCATGTACTCCAAAATTCTATCTGGTGTTTTTTTGCCACTACTAACCGCTTCCTTCCATCCCTGCAAAAGGTTTTCGAACTTCTCTTGATTGAAGTACTCAATCTGCTGTTCAGGGCTATCCGCGCCGTCGTTATCCTCTTCTGAAACCGTAATGCCAAGAGCTCCTGTGAGCGTGTACCGGCGCAAGTAGCTCACAGTTGATGCCATTTGCTGGATGTTGTTCTTAGATCCAGTCTGGTCACCGTAGGCGCTCATTTCAGTGCGTTCTGAATGGCCGTCGGCATGGGTAACGATACAAGCAACAGTGATTAGCTGCTTCTCACCGGATGTTTGCTCGTATCGATAAGACAGACCATTTTCAACGAGAAATGGCTTGATAGCTTCGGTTATATCTTCGAGCTTCGCGTAGCTGTATTCTGTTCTACCATTACCGCTTTTGTGCGGAAATGACGCAAAACCATTTTTTGTTATTACAGGAATTTGGGATTGGAAATTCGATAAGGCAGCGTAGAAGCTCTTACGGGCATTGTTATTTTCCCAGCGCTCCTGGAGATCCATTATTTTTTCCAGATCAGCTACCCCAGAACCTTTCTGAATTGCCATCTGAATTAAATTCATATGTGGATCTTGCTGGACTACCAAAGCCTTTGTTGGTGCCTTGTCGACAACAACAACTGACTTTTTCTTCGATTTATCTTTCTTCACTTGGAATCCTCCAGTACTTTTCTCAGTGCCTCGAAAGCCTTATCCAATAGCTCTGGATGGCAATCCTTAATATGATGATGAAAGCCTATTCTCTTAACCAGCTTGTTGCACATAGGGCAATTGGATTTAGGTTTTTTTATCGCGGATAAAATATCAGCTGGTGATTCATCCCGGCATTCATCGCAGGTATACGCATAACCTAAACCAAAAGGAAGAACGTGAGGCTTCTGGCAAAACTCGCAGCACTCGCCATTTACGATTTGATCGGCTATCTCACCCATTATTTAACTCGTCTATTTGATCTTGCATTGATCCTAATTGGTTAAGGAATTCTTCAACTGCGGAATTTTCAACTTTTGGTGCCTGTTTTTTTACTGCCTCATCAACAAAGATATCGATGGCACTGCGCACATAAACCGTTGCATAACTGTTATTGATGGCTTTAACTCTTACCGATCCACCGCTATGCTCAAAACCTATCGCACGTTTAAATTTGAGCGCAACCGATTTAATTTCATCTCTCAATTGTTTTCTGGCTTTGGCTCGTATTTTTGTATCTAAAGACTCAGTGTCCATTATCTTCCTCACAGTCTAAGTTTTTGTAATCAGGCCAGCTGCCTTCGCGAACCATCTCACAGTAAAATTCATCTTGGTTCTGGGCCTCCTCGTAATCCATAGAGCCAGCTATCAATAACGGTACCCATATAATTAAAAATACGGCAATTATAGAAAGTAGGTTAAACCGTGAAATATTATCTGGCATCTCGATTCCCTTGTTGTTAGTGGTGGCTATCTCAATTGATTCCTTACCCAATCAGCGAATGCCATGCCTTCCGGGCAGCGACCTCTTATAAAATTCTCTTCACCATACTCTGCAGCGCTTTTTTCCCATTTAGGCTGGCAAGTTGGGCAAATAGCCTTTGATTGAAATAGTATCCCGCCGCTTTCCTTTGAGTCGGTGAAGTCACCGCTGCAGTCATCACAAAAAACGTTGTTGCCTGGATCTATGTGGAAATGTTTAACGCCGTTTATTTTCTTCTCTGTGGTTTTCATCTTTATTCCTTTATTATTTTGATTGGTTCGGGAAGGTCTGTGTTATCGCTAACTTCCTTGACGTATATCCCGCCCTGTTCTTCTGGAAAGAAAATATCTATTTTAGTGCCATAATATTCAGCTTTGTAACACCACCCAAAACCTGACTTTTTATCAACACCTATCAACCGTAGGGCTTCAAATAATCCATCTAGATTTATTTCCTCAACCTGCCGGATACGATACAAAATAATATCAATGTCTTTCCGGTCGCCCTCCTTGTAAAGGGTGCCACCAGTCAACGCAACGTGACAGCCAAACTGTGGCACGACTTCTTCTATTGCCTTGCACAAGTCTATTGCTTGCTTGAGTGTTGCCATCTCGTTTCTCCCGTTCGTTTATCTTGGAATGAAGGTTAGAATAGCTTCAGCTCTAACTCATTAATGCTTTCTATAATGCCCTGTGTCCTTCCTCTTATATCACCAGAACAGTCCCTTAACACCTCCTGTAATGGCGGGGATTGAGGTATAGGCTGGGCCTCTGAGATAGGCTCTACACCTCCTACCGACACTCGTTTTATCAGCAAAGATAATTTTTCAGATATTAAATCCATGCCTAGGACAGCTTCGAATATCTCTACATGGTTGTCTTGCTTTGGTGCTTCACAAGCAGTTTGTAGTTCTGCCATTTCTATTCTCCGATGGTTAGTTTCTACTGACAAAGCCGCAGTTAAGCGGCTATAGTCGCTGTTTACGTGCCCGATCGCTTCCTTAACCAGTATGCTTTAAGTTGCTTAGCTATCTGTTTGAACGTCATGTCCGTGCGGTCGTTGCAGTAATTAGCGCTACGACCGTTACTCAATAGAATACTGACCAAACCGTCTCCTAACCAACACCGGACGTTCCAGTCATCATATGCGTCATATGCCTCGCCTTTGGTTAATGCGAGCTCATTCCGAGCAACCGCAAGCAAACAAAAAGAGCATTTCTCTTCATCACCGTCGGTGTACCGCGTCGGGTCCTTCAGTTGTGTGTACTCCCCTGACGTCAGTGCCTTCAGAAATATCCCTTGTGCCTTTATATGTGCTTTAGTGTATGCGCTCATCTCGTATCTCCGTTGATTGGCGTTTCAAGTTTTAATTAAAGGGTTGAAGGTATTCCCGCTCGCCAAAACAGCTTATTAATAGAATCCCGATAAGCAATAATCTTCGGGAAGTTATGCATGGCCTTAGCGCGCATTCTTTTCCCAGCCTTGGTTTGCTTGCTGCTAGAGGTGTTATCAATCTGTTGAGCTTCTACGGCTCTTCGTTGTGCGCGGTTGGGTTTAATTTCTTTCTGGCTATTTAACATGGTTGTTTCTCCGTTGGTTGGTTGCCTCGATTGATTTAAACGATAGCTAATTAATAACGATCCTTGTTCTCGAAAGTTATATTAATGCTTGAACTGTAAGTGGCTTCCATGCCACGGGTGATTCCATCCATAAACACTTTCGCCATTTTAGCCGGGCTTTTAGCCACTTCTTTTTTAACCGCATTTTTAATGGCTTCTTTGTTGTCTGCAAAATATTCCTTAAGTGCTTCTTCTGCAGCATCTCTTATTAATTTACCGGCCATAGCATCGATAAATGAATAATTGTTGGAACTGCTATACCTATCCTTTTTACCGTTAACGTCAACCTTTTCGGCCAAAGCTATTTCAACAAATTTATTAATTATTGCCGCAGGATCGCCAAGTTCTGATGCTATAGCTGCGTTTATTTTGCCTTTCACTGCGGACTCAACTACATCAGACGGTATTTTAAAATTCATATTCATTTCTTTGTCGTTCATCTCTTTATCTCCGTTGTTTGCTTAACTCTTGAAATTAATTATAATCATATATAACTTGAAGTCAACAACAATTTACAATATACTTCAATTAACGTTAACTATAGAGAGGCACTACAATGAATGTTATGGAAGATACAGAGCACAAATCAATCCGAATTGCTCACGATGACATTAAGAAGATTGAGCAGATTAGAGGTAATGAAAGGCGATCATTCTCAATGATGGCCGCTATTTTGATTAATGAGGCGCTAAAGGCAAGAAAGGCTGCTCAGTAATGAGCATATCCAAGTTCGAAGTCATGGACATGATCAACGATGCCAGCGATATGGCCGCAGCCAAGGAGATTGCAGCGCATTACATGATAGCACTGGCAAGGGGCTCAAGAATGGCAGGAGAGCCCTTAACGGAGCTGGAGAGTGCATTGCTTTGTAAGGCTCAGGGCTACCTAAGATGGCTGGGGGGGAATGCATCTAAGATAAGCGAGAAGACAGCCAGGGTGTTAGCGATGCCCCCGGAAAAGATGCTGACTTATGTTAATCGCGCGCGGAAAGGTGGCCACGAAATACCCGAAATATTACTAAAGGTTGAAGCTGAAATATTATCGCGGGGTGGCTAATGCATCATTACCCTCACCATATTGGTGATTTTAACAGCGCAACAAGGCATTTAAATAGGTTAGAAAGAGGCATCTACAGGGATTTAATTGAGCTGTATTACGACACCGAAGAGCCGCTAATTGGTGACGTTAAATTAATCTGTAGGAAGATAATTGCAGTGACTGAAGAGGAAGTAACGGCTGTTGAACAGGTGTTGGCGGAATTCTTCAAAAGCAACAATAGTCGGTATCACCATAGACGTTGTGAAAAAGTGATAGCTGGGTACCACCGACAACAGAAAAGTAAAAGTAAGGCTGGTAAAGCGTCGGCAAAGGCTAGAGCAGACGCTAAGTACATGAATGCCAGCGACAAAAGCGACTCAACAGGTGTTGAACAGGTGTTGGATTCTGTTGAGCCTCTGTTGCAACACAATTTAACAGGTGTTTGTAACCAAGAACCAAGAACCAAGAACCAAGAACCAATTAAAAGAGTACCGAAAAAGAAAACACCAGGAGGGAATATCCCTCCAACGCTCGCAGAGGTTCAGGAATATATTTCTGAGAGGAATTCGCCAATCAATGCTCAACGATTTGTTGATTATTATGAAACCAATGGTTGGAGAGTAGGGAAAAACGCCAAGATGAAAAATTGGCAGTCAGCAATTCGAAATTGGGAAGCTAGACGAAAAGATAATCAACCACAAAAATCAAACAACGACGGGACATACATCGAATGATTTACCGTGATGAAGATTTGACCGAGGAAGATTTATTTCAATTCATATCCGACAAGGAAGGGCATTCAGTATTTTGGGGAAACCACTTCAAGGACGAAACCATAGCCTCAATGCTGAGAAAAGATCATGGCGATTATTTACCCTGGTCTAAAACTCATCACGATATTCTACTTCGCCCGGGTGAGATGAGTTTATGGTCTGGAATCAATGGCCATAAAAAATCCTTAATGCTTGTTCAGATTATGCTCTGGCTAGCAAGAACTCAGAAAGTTGGGGTTATGTCGTTCGAATTAACCGTTGCTGCAACTATTCACAGAATGGCTCAGCAAGCAGCAGGTTGTAAACCATGGAAAGAGTTTATTAAACAATTTTGTGATTGGACTGATCAACGAATTTGCTATTACGACAAATTAGATTCAGTCCCTCGAACCGAAGTACTTGGCGCTGTTCACAACATGGCCACAGAAAAAGAATGCAAACACATTGTGATCGACTCACTCATGATGGTTCAACTGCCTAGAGGCGACGATGGCGAAAGATTATTTGTTGAAAAGTTAGCAGCAGCAGCCAAAGCACACCAGATACACATTCACCTAGTCCACCACATGCGCAAGCCACCAGATAGCAAGGGCGATGCCTACGTCCCTAACCGTTTCGACGTGAGAGGGGACTCAGGGATCGTTGACAAGGTAGATAACTTATTCATCGTCTGGGAGGACAAGAAGCGCAAAAGACTTAAGCAAAAAATTGCCCAGAGCGGAACGCTTGACGACAAAGAGCAAGAATACTTTAACGACAATCGCAATCCAGACCAGCGCCTGATCTGTGCTAAACAACGCCACGGATCATGGGAGGGCACCAAAGGCCTGTATTTTCACGATGACTCATTGCAGTTCACTGGCACTAACAGCGACCAACCAATGCCTTTTTTACTCGAAGACGAACCAACACAATCCACAATGGAGGTATAACAAAATGTTAGATTGGGATGAGAAAATTGAGTGTGATGCGTGCCATATTATTCGCACAGGAGCATCTTTTGGTAATGGCACAATTAATATTGTTACAGCTGAGATTACTTATAGAGTCAACGTGAAAACAGGAAAGCCTGTGCTGGAAGGTATATCGCGCAGTCTATTCACAGTGCGAAACAAGAAAACCAACAGGGATAAGGCTATAGAAATAGCTAAAATATTTATGGATGCAGATGCGGGGCCAATAGTTGTTATTGATAGATTAACCGAAGCCGGCTTACTTAAAGAGGATTAAACCGTGGTAGTTGTAGAAGTAGATGAGGACGACCCTAAGTATAACCATTTCGCACGTATTATCGATGAAGCTTGTAGGAGCAGAGATGAAAAACTTCGAAAAACCGGCAAACCTAAAACTAGTGATCAAATCGGATCCGAGCGGCCAGAAATCAACATTCATACCCTCCAAGGAGGATGAAACATTCAAGGAGCTCTGCGGCGAACTCAGAGGGATGAAGGCTGAACTTAATCACCTTCGCACCGAAAACCATATATTACGGGTTGGCTGTAAAAGAGCATACAGCATTGATGATAGTCAACTTGATGCCTTTCTAGATTTTGCAATTAAACAGTTATAACACCTAGGTCGGTGCTTATGGCCCAGCTGTGTAGTCGGGCCTTTTTTAATTGGAGGAATGATGGAATATTGTGAAGCATGCGATGCATTGTCGGAGGCGGTCAGAGCGGAGGAATTCGCTGAGACTGGGGCGCTAATGATCATGACATTTATTGAGTCTATTTATGAGGATGACACTTATGCGATGGCGCTATCATTAGCTAAAAGCGCACCAGAAAGGGGCGCCGAAGGGAATTGAATGGCAGCTACCAAAAACACCTGACACCCACAACCAGGAAAACACCATGGCAAAAGAATACCTAGCTAAGTACCGATCGAGAACAAGAAACATAACAATAAGTTTCTACAAAGAAGGTGGTCTTATTTACAGGGACGTTGTAGCGGTCGGGCGCTTTGGATTTAAATCACAGTGCACTGTTCGTTTGGTTCAATCCAGAATTCCAGGTTATGAAGAGGTCGGGTTGAAGGATGACTAAGCACAAAATACCCGACTTCGTGGTCAACTCGGATTATTCCGAAGAGCTGTTTATTCAGCATGTGAAAAAACTTCGGGTCGAGCATGGTTATGTTTGTTATAAAATGTCGACTGGTAAACAGCGCACTAAAAGACAGAATGCTGCCTTACACGTTTATTTTACATTGCTTGCTGAAGCCCTCAATGATGCAGGCTATGATCTTCGCCGGTTCTTTGAATTACGACCCAAGATCGATATCCCATGGGATGACAGGCTGGTAAAGAAAGAACTTTGGAAGCCTTTACAGGAGGTCGTTCTCGAAAAGGAAAGCACCGCCGAAGCAGACACTTGCGAATACACTAAAGTTTACGAAGTTTTGAATCGCTTTACTGCTAGTAAATTCGGCGTTCATGTGCCTTGGCCTGGCTATAAGTTTGAATGCCCTAAGTGTAAAAGTGATCGATGGGGGACAGTGAATCGTAGTGGTATTGAATACGGATTATGTAATGGATTCATTAAAACATATGAAGAGCGGCCGATTCGTTGTCAATTCACCTGGAAAAGATCGGATGATAAATCCATTCTTAAATACACATGACAAATAAGCTTTGGAAATGCTGTGGGTGCAAAGATTTTTTTGAAAGAATTGGCATGATAACGATTCCTGCCGGTCATTTCTGCAATATAGATTGCGCTATAAAATTGGCCAATGCTCGTAACAAGAAGACCAGGGAGAAAGCCGAGCGCTTGGATACCAAGGAGCGCAAAGCAGCCTTGCTAACGGTCAGCGACTGGATCAAGAAAGTCCATAAGTATTTCAATCCTTATATTAGGTTGCGGGACAAATTACTACCTTGCATCAGCTGTGGTCGAAGCGCTCATGAAGTGGAAAATACCGAAGGTTGGAAAACTGGTGGGGCTTGGGATTGCGGGCACTTCCTATCCGTTGGCGCCCATTCTCACTTAAGGTTTGATCCGCGCAACGCGCATAAGCAATGCAAGTCCTGTAATGGCGGGTCCGGCAAATACACAAGGAAGAATCACACTGTTTCAAAGGAGTACCGGGAACGGATAATCATTAAAATTGGCCTTGAATATGTCGAGTGGCTGGAAGGGCCTCATCCTACTAAAAAATGGACTATCGACGAACTCAAAGGATTGGAAACACATTTCAAAACATTACTTAAGGAGTTAACGTCATGACTAAGAAGCTGCCTATTAACAATAATATTAGAAAGTTTTTGAGCGGATTTCTCTCTAGTAGAAAGCCGGTTAAAGAATCACCGTTGCTATCTGCTGCCTTGGCTGGGCATAGTGATATTGTTATTTGCAATGAGGTAGTTAGAAGGCTTGATAAAGAGATGAAAGAAAAAGGAGCTGATACATTTACTATTAATGACATTCGGCGAATAAGAAATGGAATATATGGAATTAAAAACGAACATTCAAACAAAAACTGAAGGAACTACAGACATGAAACCACAGCAAATATTTGCTCTTAAACACCCTTGCGAAGAAGCAATGCAGTGCGCAAATCAAAGGTACCGAAATATTTACCGGAAAGGCCAATACATAGTTAGTGTTGTTCTCACTGTCAATGTAGGCGAAGAGTGAACTTTATTCTTCCAGGGCCGTGCGCTTTGGATGGTATCGGTTGCTCTAGTTAAGGGCGATCCAATTTATATAAAAGATTGGTCAGTGAAGGAAAGTAAGATTGCTTTCACTGCTGCAAAAAACGCTCTTAAATATATAGGTGTCGAATCAACAGATGTTATTCAAGATGGAAACATTACACTGACCATTAGGCGGTTGTGTAAGGATTCAGAACGTAAACACGTTGTAGAGAAATACTTAACAGGATGAATAGAAATGAATGGTTTCCAGCAAAAAATTATCTTAACAGCCCTCGACGATCCAGAACCGCTAAGCGATCGCGATTATGATTTCATCCAGAATATTGCGGGTAAGGATGATGATTACGAGGTTTCCGAAAAGCAAAACAAGTGGCTGAACGACATTAGCCAGAAGTACTTGTAGTGGTTATTGAAGAGGCTCTGGGCTGCTTCATGCTGGGCTGGCTGTCCATGCTGGCCGCCGTGGTGTGGATGATGCCGTTTAACTGTAATGCGATAATGTAGCGAGGAGATTATGACTAAAGAATTAAAAAAGATGATCGTTGTTGATTATTGCGACACCTGCCCATACCACGGCACATGCAAGCCCTGGAAGGCCCTCACAAGGCAGCAGAGGGTAAAGCTTACGATAGGTGTTGGAGTTGGTAGGTTCATCCTTAAAGACTGTCCGCTGCCTGACATGCCGAATAGTGATGTTATAGATATCTTGGCCCCAGTCAAAGAACTCGAAGGGGCTTTTCCAGTCGTTTTGTATTTCAGGAATGATGAAGATAGGGAAGAATTTGTGTCGATATTCAATGAAGCTGTGCCGCATGCTGTATGTAAAAAACTATAACCGATTAAATCATAGACAAGAATGCAATTTAATTAAGCGAGGGTATTATAATGAGTTTTTTTGTTTGGTTTATGCTTTGTGGCATAACGACTGCTGGATGTTGCTGTTGTTTCTTTTGCGGTATTCATTACGAAAGGCTTCAGTGGAATAAGTTGATTGAGGAAGGAAAGATACCAACCCCATAGAACTACTTAACGCTGAAGGTGATTAGAGATGACGATTGAAGAAAAAGAAGTACTGGTGAAGCTAATTACAGCCCTAGAAAGCGCCAATAAATCAATTTCTGCTGCTCTTGAGGAGGCTTATAGAGAAGGTTATTTACAAGGATATGGCAGTAATAGCGTTAGCGATGCGATTGGAGCTTGGGATGAATCAGAAACAAAACAATCTATAGATCAATTCAACGATCAATTGATGAATATGTCTACTCGATAGGCAGCTTCCCTAAATACCTTGCTATTACATAGAATTATTTCATAATTATCGTTCAAAGGTTACGTGGTTCACCTGCCAAATATTACGGCGAAGCGATCACAAACTGATAGGAGTAAGGACATGTTTAAAAGTGTCAAACTGCTTTTCCTGGCAATAGCTCTTCTAATGTTGCCACTTACTGGCTATACGATGTCGTATAACCAGGGATTTGTTGATGGTGTTGATCACCAGCAATTTGAGACATTACAGACTGAGACTGAATCACTGAGCGCCTTTGTTGGCGAATCGGAGGCAGATCTATTTAATGATGATATTGTCAGCGGCGCTACCACTGGTAGCACCAACCAGATTGAACTGTCCATGGCTACTCAACCGACCATGCCTGAGCCTAAAGAGTGGTGCATGGCAGGTTGCTACAATAACCCTGAAGTTGGTTGGCGTGGTTCGTTGTAGTATATAAAAGACACAGCGTAGTATACAAAAGACATGACCTAAACCCGCTAATTCGCGATAGTTAGCGGGTTTTTTTATGCCTAATCATCCTTATTTATTCTTATTAAAAGGCTTCACGCCGCCAGCTCTCACACCCAAATACATCAACTTCGATTTAATCCGACCAACGCCCTGCGACCGTAGGGCTTCCAGGAATAACTTATCTGCATGTTTCCGTCGATCGCCATTGTATAAGTGATCATGAAGCACCGCAGATACAGCTATACGGTAATCCATATTCGAGAACCAGGGCCTCAAGTGTCTGGGTATGCTAGCAAGGTCAGTCCTTGACCCTGTCGGGATTACAATCACAGTGCCATCACTGGCCTTGTAAATGACATCGTTCAGCAGGGTCCATCCTGTGGCGTCTCGCTCAGTGCGTAGGGAGGTAGTGATGAATGGCATTTACGGTTTCCTTTGCGTTATCTCAGCGGTAAACCACATCACTACGATATTAGCCAGGCCCATCGCTATAGCAGTGAATACCTTTAATTCATCATCACCTAACGGGGTCTTGTGGTACATCGCAAAGCCCACATAAACAACTAATAATAAGCATAGCGTTGTGGTAATCACCAACGCTATGAGTCCCATCATTCTCGATTTAAGTGTGTCTGGCACGATGCGCTACCCTATGAGTCAAGAGTCGTAAATATACCAAATGGCATATCAGTATCCACATCTGTTTTTGGTGCGCTAAAGTTTACTGCATTGCGCTCCATATAATTTGTGATCCTGTCATCAATCAGATTACCTGAACCCATGATAAAACCGAAAGCAGTATCTATTTTGATAAAATGGGATGTGTTTGTAGCCCCAGCGAGATTAAAGAATTCGCAATCGCTGAATCCAGCTCGCCAATTTCTTGAATCCGCTACCTGGAATGTGCAGGTATCCACTACACCTAAGTCGCCATTGAATGTGCATCCTCTTGCATAGAATCCGTCATGTCTAGTATGTGGGTCTACTGTTAGCATACTGACTTGAGACACATCACAGTCATGTAGTTTTACATTATTTGACCTAACGTTTAAAAGATTTATAGTTGAGTCAGATATTTTAACCTCGTTAATCTGGCATTGAACATCAAAGTCTATATAAGGACAGTTACTAAAATGAAGCTTATCACTTCGACCATTCCAGTCGATTATCTGAGGCCGGCAATTATTAATATACAGCTCACCTTTATCAGTATAAGAAGTCATATGAATTGATAGCGCATCTAATAACGCGCCTATCTCAACGCAATCTGACATGTGTATCGTAGGTCCAATTGAGCTATTCCCATGTAAGAAGCCCTTACCAAGCCCTGAGTTTGCATCAGTCCTGACTTTAACGGGATCTTGAAAGGTAAAGGCGCAATTTTTAATATGAATAACATTCTGTGCTGTACTGTCTAACGCCTGAACAATGCCTATAAACCCATAATTAAGCGCTGCAGCTGCACTAGAGTTATTTTTAAACCCGCCACAATTCTCAATGTTGATAACACTAGTTCCATCCGTCAGTTTTATACTGATAACGTCTTGACCAGAAAATTGTCCAGCTGTACCGTTAAACTGTGCGTCGGTTAAATCAGGTATATGGCCATTAAAATTAGTAATGTTAAACACGCAATTCTGCTCGGCTGGATTAATATTTAAACCACCTTTCACACTCAGCGCAATGCAGTTAGTTAAGTTATACGTTCTTACTGCTGACAACACACCGCCGTTTGCGATAGGATCACCGGCAGAATCACTGGCCGCTAGTACAAATCCACCCACAGTATTGACCGCATGGCACCCTAATATATTAATCTCTGTTCCATTCTCCACCCAGAACCCACAAGCATTCTCTGTTGAAACATTATCATGTGCAAATTCAGCGTAACAATCTGTGATGTTGCAAAAGTCACTTGCTTCATTGACGCCCGCAACGCCTTCATACACAAAGCCAATACGGGTGAAATCAAATGCTCTGCAGCCTGTATAGGTAACATTCCTACACACTTGCGAGTAGAAAGGATCTCCGAACGTTCCCCTATTGCGATTGGTTATACCTCTGGTGTGAGTGATGCCCTTGCTTGAAGATTCTGATCTGAATGAAGCTCTATAGATGTTGTCAGTGTGGCAATCAACAAAATTGATGTTTGTGCTGGCATTCTTTACGTTCCATCCCGCGCACCGGGTATAATCATCTACATTCGCATCAGAAGGCGTAGGTTGGTCTAAGTTTGGCGTACCACTGCCCGTAATGGTAATCTGCCCATCTAAGTGAATCTTACTAAAATTTAAATCATTTTGAGCGTCTACAACGATAAAGTCAGCATCTGATGTTAGACCTAAATTTGTGTTTTGTAACGTTGCCCCGCCATCTGAAAACCAAGACGTTGTAGCCAGTAATGGGTTCCCCACTTGGAGATCAATAGCATAGACACCATCTGGAAAGAATAACGCCACACCATCAGCAGTAGCAGCATTATTAGCAGCAGTGATACCCGCGAAGTTATCTGTAGTACCACCTGGTAGAACGCCAAAATCTGCAACGCTCACGCCACTGCTACCGTCATTCTCACTGATGAAATAAACCTGTTCGAGTTTTTTATTTAGAACCTTAAGGGAATACGAGCCTGACACATTGATCTTAACAGGCGAACCTTGGAACATAGGGACACCACCAGCACCTGTCAAAACAGGCTGGGAAACCGATACAGCAGTGCCGTCTTCTTGGATGATCGAAATGCTTTTTTGATTGCCTAACACTTCGGGGTCAGTATTCGGTTCTCCAACAAATATCGAACCAAAAAAAACAGGCCGGCCTTTGCTGGGATCGGGATAATATTCTATCTCTAATTTAACTGCAGTCATGACGTTACCCTTTTAGTTTGGTTTGTGGGTGTGTGATTTTAGGTGAGAATTATTGCATTAATAGATCTCGGATTGCCTTAAATGCATTGTCGTCTGTTATGCCGCGCTTCTTCTCTGCAAATTGTGCCACTTTACTCACAGCGACATCAGCCATGCCTGACTTGCTCGCCAGCGCCCTGCCTGCCTGCTCTACACCTTGCTTTATCTGTCCTTGGAATCCAGTGGTAGCCAGCGTACCGAAGCGCCTATCAAGTTCATCAACAAATACAACCTGGTCAAGTAGATCATCATTGAGCTTTGTCTTCGGTGTTGGGCCAATACGCTTAATTAATCCGGCGCCGTGCTCGTACTTCTTGGCGATAGTGTCGGCTTGTTCGGCTGCGGCCTTTAGAAGCTCTTTGTTGACGTTGTTGCTGAGCACTCCTCGCATCCTATTGCCCATTGCGTTTTCACCGCTCTTGGCATCCATATCAACCTTTTTGCCGAAAACCTCCTGCAATGCATCCAGAGCGCCGATTGTTTCAGAGTACACGTCATTTATCTTTCGGTACTCATCGAAATTATTATCCAACTGTTGGTCAATGTTGCGCCTGAGATTCTGAAGGATGCGCTCGGTGTTACCTGATAGGCCTTGCAGCTTCTTGCCAAATGAGACCTTGCTATCAATCATTCGCTTAACTTTGTGTAGCTCTAAGGCATCAGGTGCGCCGCCACGCTGCATTCGGTCATATACATTGGAGATAACCCGCTTCAGCCCTGGGATAGTCTCAATATCAGAGCCATAGAATTCTAGAATCAGCTTGCCATCCTTGTCGCGCAAAGGGTTGCCAGCTTCATCAGTCGATTTAATACCCATTTCTTCCAGGTCATCAATGAAGGATGCACCAATCGAATCAGTCTCGACCTTCTTGCCCTTCAGAATGTTCTCTATATTCTTGCTGTCTAGCGCCTTCCCTGCCTCCTTGTTGGCCGCCATGAGAACTTTGACCCTATCACCAACAGACCGACCGATAACGTCAGCAGGACGATTCTGTGCAGCATAGCGGGCGTTTCTCTGGCCACCCTCCATGACGTCGACCATTTCAAGGAACTTTGTCTTGGTTGGCTGGTTGGCAACCTTAGCGGAGGCGATCGCCCTTTCCTCGAATCCCTGCTTGATCGTTTCTTGTGCAAGATCATCCGGGATCACTCGGTTATCACCGCGCCTTGCTTTCGGGTCAAGCTTGAACAGTGCCGTTGAGACATCACCAGAGCCTACGCTTATTAAGCGTCCGATTTTCTGCTTGGCTGCTGCTTGTTGGGGCGCCATGATAACGCGAGTGTCTTGCGCAATTGTTGCAAGCTCTTTACCTGCTGCCTCAATGGGCTTGGAAGCTGCTTGAATGGCTGGACCAGCAATGTCCTTAATGGTCCTGCCTGCCGCTTTGGCCACCTGTGCGCCAGGACCAGCCCCCACAACCGCGCCGACTGCTGCAGGGACCGCCGCGCCCAGTGCACCGCCGATGGCACCAAGATTATCAAAACCAGTGACTTCACCGATAAAAGTACCAGCATCAAAGCCAAACTCACCGCTAATACGCTCTGCAGACTGAACCAAATCAGCCACTTGCTTGACGAATTCATTGTTTCCAATAGCCTCAAGATTCCGCTTCCCTTGCTCAGTTAGTGGCCGCATTGCGGTGAAGTCGGTTATATACTTTTGGATTTCTTCAGCTCGCTTCGGCCCAACGCCTGAAGTTATCCCTGGGATTCCGCCAGCCACGCCCGCCGCAAAGCCGCCCGCCGCCTCACCAATACCGGCAATCCCAATCATTTTGGCCGTGTCTAAGGCTCCAAGTATTTGTTCCCCAATGCCGGGCTGGGGCTCTGCCGGTACCGGTACCGCTTCTTCAACCACAGGCTTAGCGGTGGATAAATCGAAACTCCCTGAGGATGCGGGCTGTGCTGTCGCTAAATCAAATGCCACTCTGAACCTCCTCAACCTCGTTGTTTGGGCCAACGTAGGCTTGGTTACCTTGCGCATCGGTCATGAGCGGCCAGCCTTGGGCGTTGGTAGGTGGAAGCTCGGCGCCGGGTTGCTCATCTTCACCGCCCTGTACTTCGAACATGTCCGGGACTCGAGCATTCATTCTCTGCAGCTGCTTAGGCGTTAAATTATCCTCAATGACTGAAAGGTAATCAGAAACAGCTGTTCGACTGGATTCAATGGCCGAATTAGCCATATTTCTCGACGTGTTGATTATATCGTCAAATCCAGCCTCACTAATCGCACCTTCACCAAGCAATTTGTTGATCTGGTTGGCCAGGCCTTGTGCAGCACCTTCAGCGCTATACACCATTCCGAGCTCGGATTCTCTCACGGTCGATGTAGGATCAAGCGCCTTCATGAACTTAAACACCGCGGCAACCTTGGCGGCTGGAGTAGATAATTCCTTGAGACCTTCAAGTGATTTAGCCGCGCCGTGAATAGCCAAGACATCTTTGGTTAAGGCAGTGACTTTGTCATTAATGCCGGCAACATCCTTCGCACCTAGTTTTTCTTTGGCTGCCATCTTGGCGGCATTGCTTTGCAGCATGGCCTGGAAATCTGAATCGATGGTGTATTTGCCGGTCGACGGATCAAAGGCATAGCCAGCCATGATTCCAGAGCCCTGAGAGTATTTCTTCTCGGGTTTCTTGTTGGCTGCCAGGTAAGCTTGAGCCGCTGCGGGTTGTTCTACAGCCAATCCCGACAGCATAACGTCCTTGATTTCTTCGTCGGTGCTGTTCAGCAACGCCTCTAAAGATTTGGTATCTTGGCCACTTTGCTGCATTGATGCAATCTGGCGCTTGATAACTTCCTTTGGATTGCCGCTGATCAGTGCATTGCGGTAAGTCTGTATCCTCTGAGCTTTCTCCTGCTTCCTCTGGGCTTCATTCATCCCTGTCTTGTCTTCAGCGACTTTTGACAAGTGATCACGCAGGCCGGGATTCTGAACCATTAAATTAATCAGGCCCGAATGATTATTGGACGACATAAACTTTGCGGCTTGGCTAAGCTTTGCGCGCATGTCTGCCTTTTCCGCTTCACTGCGCCGTCGCTGGCCTTCTACAGCTATGCCGCGGCCAACAACACCACTTAAACCCTCCAAAGGGCTCAAAGGTTTTACATAAGGTAGTGCCATTAGATTAACCCCTCTCTTCTTGCGGTTATAGTATTCTCTATCCCACCAACTATGGCCCCGCCGATGGCCTGATTTCTTTCCTGTTCAATATTCCCTTGGGCTATGGTGCCCTCGGCTCGTGTAGTGCCAATCCCTCGGATGCTTTCGGCAATATTAGTGGTATTGGCTGGTGCTCCAGTAAAGCCGCTTAAACCAGTAATCTGCCGGTTATAGGCGTCAACCAAAATAGCGTTTTGTTCTTGTTTAATCCGTGCATCTTCGGTTTGTCGATGGAGTTGTAATCGTTCGTCGATATCAGCGCCAGTTTCAAGCAGCTGTCTTTGCATACCACCACTGCGAAAACCACCGCTAACGTTTGCCCTACGCATGACGCTCTCTTCTGCTTTGGCAAGCATCCTGTCGGTTGATAGCTCAATCCTGGTATCTTCGATGCCTTCGTAAAGCTGCTTGTATAGCGGATGATTCACAGCCCTTTCAAAGATGCTCATCTGCGGTTCTGCGCCAGCCCCACCAGGTTGCCCTATGCCGGGTTGCGTTGTGGGTTGCGCTTGTGCTTGCGCGACGGCCTGTTGATACTCAGCAAATGCAGGGTTTTGTATTGTACTGGACCCGCCAGAGGCACTACGACCACGGCGAGCAGGCCGGTAATCTGGATTAGGGATACGTTCCGGAGGTGGGGGCCCTAAGTCTGCAGCCGGAGCGTCTTGGCCAGGCTGGACGTCCTGACCCCACAAGTCGGTATAATCAGCCATCGACCGCTGTTGCCCAAAGCGTTGCCCTGTTGAGTCGATACCTACGCCAGTGGTAACTCCCGGGGTTTGTGGCTCCTGCCGGTCTTGTGGGGCTTGCTGTCCTGCTTCATAAGGGCTTATCAAGCCAAACTCTGTGCCAAGCATCTGCATGGCTTGCTCTCGATAAAAACGTGGCAAGGCCTCGACTTCTTTTAAATAATCTAGCGCTTCTGTCTGAGCTGCAATTGACTGCGCAGTGCCTTCAGCTGTCGCTTCTGCCGCGTCATCACCAGATTTCTTAGCAAGATATCCTTTTACTACCTCGACACCCCAAGCAGCCACTATAACTTTTGACATATCAACCCACCTGTTTAATATTTAGCGATCGATGTCTATAATTGACCGTGATTTCTTCTTGGCCTATATCTTTTATAGCCACCAAATCAATATCTGATCCACGAGGAACCATTTCAGCATTCGGCTTAACCGAGTGATTAGTGTACCGTCCTGCCGCCGTGCGCTTACCATTGATTCTAGCCGGTAAAATAGTTTGACCTTTTCTAAACATGGTATTGCAATGAAGCCCCTGGCCTTCGATCAATGAACGTCCAACATAAACCTGATAAGCAGACAAATCTATCTCTATTTGATCATCGAGGTTTTCAGACTGGGCCCTGGCCAAACTCTCTCCAACACCCATTTCATCCAGTACGCGCTTATAATCCAACCAATCAGCATCTATTTTAGCCGGCTTCCCTTTGCCTAATAGATAACCCTCTCTGAACACCTGGTAGCTGACGTCGCCGCCCGCCATCGAGTAAGCGCGGGTAAATGCATTGAGTATTTCAGGCTCTTGCACATAGCCGTTCTCGAGGTCAGCGAACTTCTTGACGCTAATCTCATTTGACGGGTCATAGGTGTCGACTCGATTAAACGTCATCCAGTGGGTTTCTGAATGGGTATATCCCGCACGTTTCTTCCCAGGGAAGCTTTCCATGAAGTTGAAGCCGGTAAGCCTTTTGATACCATCGTTAGACGAAACAGTAATATCGCCGGATATCATCAGGTCAAAGTGGTTGTCTAGGTATAGCTCGCCGGTAAGGAAAGTATCAGCAGGGATCGTTATCTCTCGAGCATACATGCCGGCGGCAAAATACTCTTTCACAGGGATTTCTATCTGCGGAAGCTTCAACCATTCTGCCTCAAGGGCTTCAATCTTCTCAATGGTGTCAATGTTGGCCAGGCTCCCGCCAACGCTGCCAATGATCGTAGATACTTCGTTCATAAGCTGTTACCTGTCACATTAAAGATAGCTGATGGTACTGCACTTGACTCAATCCACAACTCATCTCCAGGGTTTAGTTTTTGACCAACTGCAGCCGGGGCCAAATCGTATGAATCCCGAACTAGAATTTTAAGGGGGACAATTGCCTCTTCTGGCACACCAAGACGGTAAATATACGCAATATAAGTGACATTGGAGGTAGTGTTGTTTGTGGCTGTGAAGGCTGTTATCTCCACACCGTTATCGCCTCCACCTGATGGGGCAGTGAAGAATCTTTCCGGGGTGTCAACGAGCGTATTCTGTTGACTGTCAACTAAGACTTCTTTTGCCATTATGCTTTGATCGCCAATGTTGCGTTTGTAATTTCTATATTCGCTGTTGAATCTTCATTTCCTACAAATAATTGGATCTTATCACCGGTGCTTAAGGTTAATATTGCATCACATACCACCTGGGTCGGGCTGGCGCTTTCCGTGCAGCCAATTGATTTTTCAACCTCTACAAAACCGCTACCCGTATCAACCGCTATCTTTGCACAAATCAAATCACTTCCACCGCCAACTTTGGTGAGAGTTGCCTTGGCAATAACTTCAACATCCTCTCTCTCCAAGCCGGTGTAGGTCCCTATTCCTGCACTATCAAACGTGAAGTGGTTTTGTAAGTCTGCAACCCACTCACTGCCGCCAATAGCCACGTAGACGCCAATACTACCAATAGTGACAACTTGCGGGGGTGAAGCTGGGAATAACGCTGTATCACCATCAATCCTTGTGTTCTGGGTTGTACCGTCCGCGAATTCGTTTGCTGTAAATCTCCATTGTGGATCTTGAGTATCAAT
This sequence comes from Nitrosomonadaceae bacterium, assembly GCA_036477105.1. Classification (GTDB taxonomy): domain Bacteria; phylum Pseudomonadota; class Gammaproteobacteria; order Burkholderiales; family Nitrosomonadaceae; genus BJGV01. The sequence goes on from JAZGCR010000203.1 coordinate 36,875, forward strand.
ATTGCTTAATGCTGTGCCAGGCCCGTTAAATAAATTCCCATCAATAAAGGCCCGCCCATTAGCAGTAAGGTTGTTTCCTGCGCCTGGATCACCTGCCAAGGTTATCGTTCCCGATGGTGATATAAACCGGCTAGCTTGCGTAAGATTGATAATATCCCATGTCGAAGTCCCCCAATCTATTAGCGTCCCTGTCCATGTGAATCCTAACGCCAGCGAAATATTGCACTGAAATAAGCCGGTCCCTTCGAAGGTAAAACCACCAACAGAAGTTGTAACAACCGTTGGAGTACGGAGCGATATAGTGTTGGCGTCTTTGATTGTGCCTATGGTTGTGCAATCTCTAATGACGTGATTTTGAGATACAAATGCCGCTTGAGCTAAACCGTCACCGTCATAATCGTATATCGGGCCATTCGGGTTACTAAAGTTCATAAACTCATCAGCATAGAACGCGCCGACCACTTCAACCAATGCATTCGTAGACGTGCTGGAGAGTTGACTGGTGTACCGGTTCGACCCCTTGAGAACAACCACCCCACCTGTAATTAATAAGGTGTTAGGGCCAAGATCAACGCCCAAGGCTGAGAATTCATACGTGAATATTCCCCCACCTATCTCTATCTTGGTGCCTATAGGGGCAGGTAGGTCATCGAGCGAGTTAACAGGGATAACTCTTACTAAACCAGAATGACCAATAAAATTAAACTCAACAGTATCGCCTTCAGAAAATGAACCTGAACCGCTATCAACTACCTCAATGGGTGCTGTAAAAAAACCACTGCCATCTATCGCGCCACCAAATCCTATTTGAACTTGTAGCCAGGTATTTAAATCATTGTGTTTTTTAATGATGATGGTGGAATTTTGCTGCACCAATTCAATGGCCGGGGAAACGTCCATCCCGTTGCGGGTAAGGTCGGATATTGAAATCTCTGTGGCCAATGACATGTCGACATTGTTTAGCCGGAATTCACCAACACCAGGGTCAGTCATTGAGATAGAAGGGTCAAACGCCCACTGGCTGAACGTAGACAAATCCGCTGTATCAACTAATTCATTTAAACCGCTCAACGCAAAGGTTAAATCACTGGCAGGATCGGCGGGGATCAGTTTATTCGCTTTAATCCAGGCAGCGCGCCAGGTATCACCGGTACGGTCGTTAGCAACTGCCCCAACACCTATCTTATCTAGTGCCATTACGCTTCATCCTGATCGCATGTGAATACGGTGGCGTCGCAAGTAAACCCTGTGTCGTCACATGTTAAAAAGTCGCCAGATCCAATCTGTTTCTGGAGCTTGTCAATCTGTGCTTGGTCGGCATTAGTATTCGAGTTAATAACATTAACAATTGTGTCTGCAGCCTCCGCAACAATCCCAACGCCGCGCTTCAGCGAAAGATAATCCTCGACCATTAAATCAGACCAGCCTGGATTAGCTTCCCGCACATCCTTATAGGTTATAAAAACCTCTTCTAATTCAGATCTTACACTAGCCATAAGTGATTCTGCTCAAGCTGAATGCTAGTTTCTCGTCTGTTATCGATCGTAACTTATACCCGAAAAAATTCCTAACGTATCCAAGACGGTTCAATATGTAGCGCTGGTTATACTCGTACTGTTCACCGTACAGCTGAAACCATTCTTTACCATAAGTAACACCATCGTAAGTAAACGACAGAGAAACTGTTACCTCGTCGTTGTTCACTTGATGACCTGGAATTGTATCGACTTCAAGCGCATCAATCGACATACCCTCCAAGTTAGTAAGCGGTGAAAATAAAATATACTCCACCTTGTCACCGTACTGGCTGCCAATATCGTTGTTAAGCTTTCCTATGCGGCTGGTGTTTATATCACCATAAACCCAAAGAGACTGACGAGGATCATAAACACCATTGGCTGCAGTCCATGGATCATTCTCAAATCCTGACTTGAGAATAGTCCAAGCGAATTCTTTGCCAAAGGCTTTGTCTATGGTGACATTAAAGATCAGTGTGTCGCGCGGCAATCTAACCAGTATAAATCTATCCTTCCGTTCCGACCGGGTTTCAAGTACCGCGGTGGCCAGCTCAGCCTCGTCATACTCTTCAATTATCTCGTCGACTTCACGAGTGGCAACGCTGATATAGGTACCGGCAGTAAGGTAATGCACGCTAGGAGATTCTTCTTTGCCTCCACCAAGGATATAAAACACACCCTCGAGCTCTGTCTCACAGTGGGTCCCAACGATACCGACCTTGATGCTTTTCCCTTTGATCCATTGAAAGGCGAAATCTTCGACAAATCGTTGAATGAAGTAAACGGTTGTATAACGATCAAAGACTATTAACTGATCATCTGAGGTCTTATCAACAGCCAGTGTTGGGTCCGGAGAAAACTCAGAGGTATCGAATTGCGTCGGGCTTATGGTTGTTTCGTCGCCGATGTTGGTGTGATAAATGTTCTCGCCATCGGTCAGCACATAAAAGTTATCAATCCAGGTAAGGTCTATGGGTGTGCCAACCTGTGGATCAGTCACTTCTGACAGCGTGGTACCGTCGTACAGGAAGAACTTGCCGTCAGTGACAATACCCTGCGTATTGAACGAATAAGCCAGAGAGGCTTGCTCAGCGCCACCCACAAAGCCTAAATCACTGACTAGCCCTGTCGGATCAACGCTGATTAGTCGGCTTCCTGATATTCTGAAGTGTTCGCGCTGCCTGGCATTCCATACGGCACCCCGGTCAATGCCCTGGCCCGTAGCAAATGACTCGATGCCAGGGTGTGAAACCATATAGCCATTGGCGCCGCGGATAGGCTTAATAACTGCCGTCATATTGACCGGCAAAGCATCACCGTAATCTGTTTCTAGGTCGATCTTGTCGCCCTTAATGAGCGGAATAGTTGTCGTGGTCACAATGCGCCGCCAATCGTGCCAATCGGTGAAGGATCTTCGATAACAAAGTTTTGGATTCTTGTGAGTTTATCCGTTGAGTCTGTCTTAGTGGCTGTAATCTCTATGGTGTACCCGCCAGCTTTGACAAACGTTAACTCAGCGGTGGCTATATTATTCTCATCGTTGATGCTGGTTGCACCGATGGTTATTCCGTTATCAGTGGTTGTCCAGGTAACAGTGACAAGCTCAGCATCGACCAGCCAATCTCTGAAATCTTCGGAGAAATTAAGGATGTCATCTTTGAATACATACAGGGCGTCATTGTTGGTGGCTGGCTCGTCGTAGAATTTACGGTCCCTATAATCAAACTCGTTGCCAGATCCAAAGGGGAGGGTAGCGGGTAGCTCAGCATCCGGAACCACCACAACGATATTCTCAAGGGTTCGCATTCCTTCGCTCGCAGTAACACCGACAGCAACCGGAACAGGTTTACCAAAGGCGCTGCATAGTTGTACAAAGAGTAATTTCTTGAATGGGCCAACCATTTCATTCGTTAGGCCACTCGTGTCTGCAGGATCAGTGTCGCCATACTCGAGAGGTTGCTGCCAGTTCAAATCAAGGCCTAAACCTAATAGCTCACCCGCATAATCATCAGCAATTTGAAGGGCAAGAACGTCGTCTTCTGGTGTTGGGTCAACGGTCAGCCCAGATATACGCATTAACGCATAGGTTCCTCTAACAATAGCGCCTTTTGATATCATCTGAGCTCACCTTTTATAGAGCGGGTTTCTTTGTAGCTTTCTTGGCGACTGGTGGTATTTCTTTTAGTGAAACTGGGTCGATTTTAGGGGGTTCTTTGCCTGCGGTATCCGCATCTGGCATGCCTTCTAGCTTATCAAGACTATCGACAAAACCAAGCTCCTCGAAATAAGTCTGCTGCTCTGGCTTGATTGTGCACTGGATAAAGCCATGATCGGTTGGTGCTCTCATAAACATAGTGCTGTGAGATTTCTTGACTGACATGAGTATTTCCTATGTGGGATTATAACTAAGGGGAGCTCTCACTCCCCCGGGTTAGTGGCTCGCTATTTAAGCGAAACCATTCATGCGCACACCCCAGAAAGGGTTGAAACACGCAAAGGTGGGTAAGATATCGAAACGGTAACGGTTCTTGTTGCCAGGACCATCACTGAATCGATGCACACGAATGGAAGAACCTTTATGGTTCATTACCATCGAGTCGGTAGCGTGCAACTTAGGCAGTACTACAGAGCCAACACCGACAAAGCCTTCACAGTAGGCCAGAGCTGGACGGTAGGTAGTGCTAACCGTTTCAGGGATAGTGACAACATCACCAGTAGTCAAGGCACTTGCAACGGTATTGAATGCGGCATTAACGCCAGACTCAAAGATAGCCGCACCAGACACCTCAGCCACAATGTCACCGTTAGCATCAGCCGTATACGTAGAATTACCTGAAGTATCAGGCAACACGGTCAAGGTTAACGGAATAGCGACACCGCTCTTAAACAGCGTTTTACGGTTACGCATATTGACCAAGAACCGCGTTGGGAATTGCAACGTGGTTCCGGCAGTCAGCGTGCCAGTGTTAGCCGTGAAGCCAGTCATCGCCAAAGACATA
>JAZGCR010000204.1:0-4986 GCA_036477105.1 Nitrosomonadaceae bacterium
GTGGTGTCCTCCAAAGTGGTGTCCTCCGCCAAAGTGGTGTCCTCCAAAGTGGTGTCCTCCGCCAAAGTGGTGTCCTCCACCATGTCCGCCGCCAAAGTGTCCTCCACCATGTCCGCCGCCATGTCCACCTCCGCCATGTCCGCCGCCATGTCCGCCACCATGTCCGCCACTTGCCCATATTGAGCTGCTCGTAATTAACCCAAACAGGACGGTGATAAGGCACAATAATTTGATTGTTTTCAAATAAACCTTCATTGGGTTATACAAAGTCGATTCCACCTTCCAATCGGTTGGACACAGCTCAACTCAAAATCGTTCATCGATCAAAAGACGCATCTGTCCTTCACTGATAGTTTTTTGTGCATTTGCTGACATTGGCGGAAACCAACAATGCTATGCTTCCCATTGACACAAAATAGGTTCTTTATGGCACGTCTAACAGAACAAGAACAACAAGAAATCATTCGTTTTCTCTAAGCGGGCAAATCACTGCCGGACAAGTACCGCTTCCTGTTGTTCGAGGACAATCGTGAAGTCGAGCTGGTGTGGAATGGCAAAACCGACGAAGTGTGCATGTGGTTCTTCCTTTTCAGGTGATCGAACAGATTGACGAACCACGTTCGGAGAAGTAACCCTGGTCTTTTTGATGAAATCTACGGCCGTCAACTCAAGGGCTGGACGAACAAACTCATCTGGGGCGACAACTAGCTGATTCTTTCAAGTTTAACAAACAGCATCGCTGCGCTCTGTTTTTTGTGCCGTCCGCGATGATTTACATTGTTAGACCCTTTTTAGCCCTTCAAACCTAACAAACATTCCGTGTCCTCGATAGAGTGGGAGATAATTGCCATTAGCGTCTGGTTCAAATGTGTCATCTGAATTTACTAAAGAAACAGATGCGAAATAACCTACCTTACCCATGTGAGCACAGTCTTGTGCTATTTCATTAATGTTATGTGGTAACACCGCCTCTTTATCAGGATACTTTACTGCACGCACAACTACCCAGTGAGCACTTTCGGACTCTTCAAACCATATTGATGGATCTATGTGCAAAGATGACTGAGCAGAAAAAACATCTTTACCTTGTTTAGTTAAATAGGTTTTTACTGTTTGAATAGCAAAGTCGTGCAGCTCCCATTCGGACCTCTCTATTAGTTCGCCAGATATCATTGCGATAGGATTGATAACCACCCCAGATTCAGCATTGACAAGCCCCCATCCAGAGTTGCAAGGCTCGTATTTAGAAATCCTTTGCTCCATAGACATTATGCAAGGAGTCGCTTTTGCTTCACGCGAAACATCCAAGAACAGTTTACTTGATTTTTGAAAGTTAAATTCGGCTGCCTCTATAAAAACAAAGAAAAGCTGATTACCTAGCCTAAAGGATAGATGTTCAACCATCGGAAGGTTTAGATTTGATCGAATCCAATTTAATCCTTCACCGCCTTTTGATTGAAGGAAGCGTCCCGCAGCTTGCCAAGCATTCTTAAATTCTTGACTGGGTTCACTTTGTTTCGCTTGATACATAATTGATCCCCATTTCATTTTTACAGTGACTGAGCGTCAAGGATACTGGTTCTTGAATTTGCCGGTAATGACAATAAGATATGGAAGCTATTACAGTTTTTGACCGAAAGCAAATCAAATGTGGGTGTATCGCCAAGTGTGATCCAATATTTCAAACAACATCGGCTCTATTAACTGAGTCATTTACTCCTCTACATTACTACTCGCAGCATGAATGAGTTATGCAGTTATCATTACGGGATGAGCTTAAACTAGAGTGAGCGAGGTACTTAAACGACAAGTTTTTTTCATTTCCACCTGCCTGACGTAAACTACACCGCCAGGCTGCATTATTTCCTTCTGGAAAACTTTTTCGCCAAAATTGGGAAACGGTTGCAAGTATCTATTAATGCATAAAGCTATTTTGATAATGCTACTGGTTGTTGTGAGTAGTAGTGCGATGGCGGATTGGGTTTATGTAAGTGAACACACTGATAATTCTGGATTTAGTCCATCATATGCTGTCTACGCAGATCCCGATACCATTCGCAAGTTGGGTAATAAGTTGAAAGTGTGGGATTTATCTGACAACAAGACGGCTGAGATATTCCTTGGTAAGAAAAGTATGTCAACAAGTTCACAAAAGGAATATAACTGTGAGGAAGAGAAAATGCGATTACTTCATGAAACTGCCTATTCTAAAAATATGGGCAGGGGTGAAGTAATTAAGACTGTTAATAACATTACTGAATGGATGCCACTTGCGCCTTATTCCATAGGTAATGATCTTTTAAAATACGCTTGTAGTGCGGATGCGGAGTGGGATTATGTTGCTACACGTACGAAGAAAAGACCCGGCATTATCTACGCAGATCCTACTTCTATTCAAAGAACAGGCAACAGGGTAAAAATGTGGATACTATTTGACTCTACGACAACTAAGGAAATCGAAGGTAAGCGGCGTATGTCTACCAAGTTTCAGTTAGAGTTTGACTGTAAGAAAGAGCAACATCGAATGCTTTATGGAACTGCCCACTCTAAAAAAATGGGCAAGGGTGACATAGTTTATGCTATGCGTGAAACAAGCGAATGGAGGCCAATCAAAAATAAAAGGATCGGGAGGGCGCAGTTGGAAATCGCCTGTGAGAAGTAATGGGCGAATGGGAGAATAAGACATGAAAAAGGTACATGGAATGCATCATCCATTGTCTGTTCTCCTCGGTTAAAAAGCCGATATTTCAGTTTGAAATGTCTTGCCTGCCCTGCCGCTTCTTCCTGTTTTCGGTGTTCTCTCTGCGCCTTTCGGCTTCACAGCTACAATTTAAAGAGTAATTGCACATTCGTTATTATTATTCGCAGTTCTTATAATTCTTTTTTTCGCAGACTCGCGCCATCCTTTGCGCATCGGCAATTTGAGAAGGTTTCATCTTTTTAGCTATCCTATCTCGATTTTCTTTTGCTTCTTGGCCCCTTTTACTAACAGAGAGGTTGAACCACATGTATGCGCGAACATAGTCCTGGATTACGCCTTCTCCCCCCTCATACATCCAACCAAGTTGATATTGAGCATCCGCATTCCCCTGCGCCGCAGCAAGGCGGAGAAACTTCACCGCTTCCTGATAGTCTCGGGTTACATCCCCGCCATAAACATACATCAGGCCAAGGGTAATTTGCGCAGATTCATGCCCTTGCCCTGCAGCAAGGCGATACAATTTCACTGCTTTCCCATGGTTTTGGGTTACGCCCTTGCCATAAACATACATCAGGCCAAGGTAATATTGAGCATCCGCATTCCCTTGAGTAGTGGCTAATGGTCGGAGTAATTTTAGAGCTTGAGCGTAGTTATCTTTAGAATATGCCTCTATTCCATCTACAAGATCATTTGCTCTGGCAACACTACTACATAGCGACAATATGGTGGCTATAAATAAAATCCACTTTTTCATTGCATATCCCTTTCTCGCACTAGTGTATACACTAATACAAATATGAATGTCTGCTAAGGGTCGAAAGCGGACATTCGCAGATTTTCTTTCTAGAAAATATTTTTCGCCAAAATTGGAGAAAGGAAAGAGGGGTAGGTACTACATTGATAGGGGGATACACCTAGTCATGGATTAAGCTAGCCCCTCCAATATACGTCTCTTCTTCACATAGAGTAACATCGTATATGCCCCAATTGAAGCAGCAATATGCTTCAGCGTATGTCCGCTAGCTATATTCCACAGAAAATCAAATATAGCCTTATCGAAATGCTCTAATAACTTGGCTAATGCGTACCAGCCAAGTGTAAACCCAAGATATTTCATTCCTGTAAACTTAGCAGGGAACAACCAGAATATTAATAGGATTAGTAGCAATGATAAAAATTGTACCAATGCGTATAAGCGTAAATCACCTTCGCCTAATGACTCCGTATAATCCCAGTAAAACACGCTACCGATACCGACAGCTAATAATAAGGGGAATAGAACAAGACCAGCATTTCCATCTATACGTTCCATAATTACTAGTGGGAGAAATGACATAAATACAATTGTCATTGGTAGCCTGTCCCACACAAGTGTCGAGTTTTCTGGGTTGAGGTGGTAATAACCAGAACCTAGCCCTACCAAAGTTACCCCAAAGAAAAATACTTTCCATAAAAATTGTTCGCCATGCATGGAAAGCTGAGACTTGTCGCTTTCTTCATTGAATAGAAAAGCCAAGCCCATCAATCCAAAAATAGTGAATGGTAAATTGCTGACAACATCGCCGAAGTTAGAAATGCCGAAGAATGCTCTGCTGTCAGTAAAAGCATGGTACGCTTGGTCTTGTGCTATTGGAGCAAAACTAAATGCAGTGATGATTGCCACCAATGCTGTTGTGAGGATAATCCCTATACGTAGCTTCCTATTCATTATCTATTCCAGTAGAGTTAGTAGTCATAGAAATGCTCAATTGTAGAATCAGAGCCTCTAAACTCGTTAATATAGTATGTAAGCTATTCAGTTTAGATTCAGAACAAGAGTGTAAAGACTACCGACATATAAATAAAGTTGATAGGGGGTATACCTAGTCTGGAACTGCCCCACTCTCCTATCAATGTAGTACCCCCTCCGTTTTTCTTTAACACTTTTAGCAAAAAAATTTCTAGAAAGAAAACCTGCGAATGTCCACTATCGACCCAAAATGAACATTCAAGGACATATTTGATGTGCATCATGTGTTCTGAAAGCTTGTTTTTCACAACTGGAGCATTGTAATAAACCTATATCAACAAACTCACTACAAATCAATCAACGCAGCGTTAAATTTACACTCCGATGGATTGTAAATCTAAGTTATTTTAGAATGTCATAGCCGTAGCTCATGCTGCAACAGTATAGACTATCCTGTCACCGTCCAAATTATCGAAGGAGCAGGAGCATGGTTGAATCTCATCGTGGCTATGAGTACGTTCTAAGTGAGTTGCTAACCAGAAGTAAGATAAAGGAA
>JAZGCR010000205.1:0-2729 GCA_036477105.1 Nitrosomonadaceae bacterium
TCTTCATTTTACAATTTTTTCGTGACCCACCACGTGTTGTGCCACAAAAAACTAACGCGGTACTATCGCCTGCTGATGGCAGAATAGTCGCAGTGGAAAGTGTACAAGATCCTTATCTCAAACGTGACGCCATAAAGGTAAGCGTATTTATGAATGTGTTCAATGTTCATTCCAACCGCAGCCCAGTGGATGGGAAGGTGCGTAACAAATGGTATTTCCCTGGCAAGTTTATCAACGCTACTCTACCTAAGGCATCTCTGGAAAATGAACGTAATGCTCTGTGGATAAAAACTGATGACGGCCTTGATATAACCTGTGTGCAAGTCGCTGGGTTGATTGCAAAACGTATTCTATGTCATGTGAAAACTGGCGACTATCTTGCACGCGGCCAGCGTTTCGGTTTTATCCGTTTCGGCTCTAGAGTAGACGTTTATCTCCCACTTAACACTGAAATCAAAGTAAATATAGGAGACAAAGTTTATGCAACGCTAACTATACTAGCAGAATTAGCCCAATAATACCGGAAGCAGCCCTATCATTCGGCTCTCTGATCGCTATCTTCTGTTTACCATCCTACCGTAACGGTTTACCATGCATCGGTCTCTTAGTGTAATGCACAAATAATGTACGACCCTAACCAACCTCACATAATGTTTAAATCCAAGCTGCGGCGGCGTGGTATTTATTTGCTCCCTAACCTGTTTACTACCGCCGCGCTATTTGCTGGGTTTTATGCCATCGTGCAAGCAATGAATGGACGTTTTGAACATTCCGCAGTAGCTATCTTCATCGCCATGTTACTGGATGGATTGGATGGACGAGTAGCACGACTCACCCATACCCAGAGCGAATTTGGCGCTGAATACGACAGCCTATCCGACATGATTTCATTCGGCGCCGCTCCTGCACTCGTCATCTATGAGTGGGCCTTGAAGGGCATGGGAAATTTGGGGTGGATTGCAGCTTTTATTTATTGCACCTGCACCGCGTTACGTCTTGCGCGTTTTAACACAAAAACAGAAACAGCAGACAAACAATTTTTCCAAGGTTTACCTAGTCCCGCTGCTGCTGCTCTGATTGCAGGGCTAGTTTGGATAATGCTAGACTTTAAAATAGAGGGACCAGACATCAAGTGGCTGGCATGGTGCATCACGCTGTTTGCAGGTTTTAGTATGGTTAGCAACCTTCCCTTTTACAGTGGTAAGGAAATAAATTTACACAAGAGCGTGCCATTCATAACCGTGTTGTTGCTAGCTCTGTTCTTTTTTGTGCTGATTCCAAGTCACCCACCTGTTGTACTGTTCTGCTTGTTCATGCTTTATGCATTATCTGGCTACGTAATGTGGTTGTGGCGGTGGCAGAAAAAGAAGAAAACTACCAGTATGCAGAAGACCTGACCCTTTCTCTGTTGCATAAACAAAAAAAACCATTTATATTTAATCTCATGAAGCGAATTAACGACCATTCTTGGTTTTATCTTCCACATAGCCTGCTACTCCTAGCAGGGTCGCTATTGCGCCCTGTGCGCTGACTACTACATCTTATTCCAAAGTTTTACCCTGCAGAATTTGCTTTGCAGGTTCTGTATTTCAACTCAAGCATTTTTTCTATATATAATAGATCTATGACGGAGAAAGAATGAAAGATCATTTGATTATTTTTGATACGACTTTGCGTGATGGTGAGCAAAGCCCCGGCGCATCCATGACCAAGGAAGAGAAGGTTCGTATTGCACGACAACTAGAACGTATGCTGGTCGACATTATCGAGGCCGGATTCCCGGCTGCCTCCAACGGTGATTTCAAAGCGGTGAAAGCGGTGGCTGACGCCATTAAAGATAGCACCGTGTGTGGATTAGCTCGTGCCATTAAGGAAGATATCAACCGCGCCGGTGAAGCTTTGAAGGGTGCAAATTCAGCACGTATCCACACTTTTATTGCTACCTCACCGATTCACATGGAGAAGAAACTACGCATGTCTCCTGACCAAGTGTTGGAGCAAGCCGTAAAAGCTGTGAAATGGGCACGCCAATATACAGACAACGTGGAATTTTCTCCTGAGGACGCGGGTCGTTCAGACATTGATTTTCTTTGTCGTGTACTCGAGGCGGTTATCAAGACTGGAGCAACCACCCTCAACATTCCTGACACTGTAGGTTACACCATGCCGGAACAATTCGGTAAGCTCATACACACCCTACGTGAACGCATACCCAATTCTGACAAGGTGACATTCTCGGTACATTGCCACAACGATCTGGGTCTAGCAGTCGCCAACTCTTTATCAGCAGTAATGAACGGTGCACGACAGGTTGAGTGCACCATCAATGGTCTGGGCGAGCGCGCAGGCAATGCCTCTCTTGAGGAGATAGTGATGGCGGTGCGCACTCGCCAGGATTTATTTCCTTGCGACACGCGTATAGATGCTACTCACATCGTACCAGCCAGTAAACTTGTTTCTGGCATTACCGGCTTCCCAGTACAACCTAATAAGGCCATCGTCGGTGCGAATGCATTTGCACATGAATCTGGCATACACCAAGATGGCGTACTTAAACACCGTGAAACGTATGAAATCATGCGTGCTGAAGATGTTGGCTGGGGCGCAAACAAATTATCGTTGGGAAAACACTCTGGACGCAACGCCTTTCGCAACCGTTTGACAGAACTCGGTATCGAACTAGAATCGGAAGAAGTACTCAATACTACATTCATGCGTTTCAAAGAACT
>JAZGCR010000206.1:0-6094 GCA_036477105.1 Nitrosomonadaceae bacterium
TATATAAACACACAAATGTTGTGCTTTATTGCACTCAATTGTCCCACCAGTGTCCCATAGAATGAAAAATGGTTAGGTATCTCTACCTAACAACTTGTTTTAATGATGCCGGCACCAAGAATCGAACTCGGGACCTCCTGATTACAAATCAGCTGCTCTACCAACTGAGCTATGCCGGCACAAACATAATTATAGTAACTGTGAATAAAGGGCAAACCTGAGAAGGTGCAATAGAAGGCACTCCGAAGTTATCTGATGTCGCGAAATCGATACTTGCTACTACTGAACAGAGTGATACTCCTTCAAAACTTTTTCATTTCCGCATTGCTTTCTCAGAAGCTGTCAACGCATCAATAAATGGTGGTCTGCTGAACAGACGTTCGGCGAACTTCAACAGAGGTGCGGCTTGCTTGGGTAGCTGAATTTTATAATAGTCAAGCCGCCACAGAAGTGGCGCAATTGTCACATCAAGCATAGAAAATTCATCGCCCAACATGTATTTCTGTTTAACGAATACTGGCGCAATCACGGTTAGATTGTCACAAATTGCTGCGCGCGCTTTGTCCGCCGCTTTCTGACTACCTTGCTCGACTGTGTCAATGTGGCAATAAAGTTCCTGTTCAAAGCGGTGTAAGAACAATCGTGCACGAGCGCGCATTACCGGATCCGCAGGCATCAACTGCGGATGTGGAAAACGGTCATCAACGTACTCGTTGATGATATTCGATTCGTATAAAACAAGATCACGCTCAACCAGAACCGGTACTCGGCCGTACGGACTCATCACTGCCAAATCTTCAGGTTTGTTGTACAGATCGACATCAATAATCTGGAAATCCATGCCTTTTTCGAACAGCACAATACGGCAGCGATGGCTGAAAGGACACGTGGTGGCTGAATACAGTGTCATCATGATTTAACCTCCACAGGAGAAATTGAATCGAACACTGTTAATAGACAAGAAATTATCAATGAACCTCCCTCCAGAAATCATGTTTCAATGCATAAGTAAGCCCTAGCATACCGAATAGGAAGAGCATAACAATAATTCCCAAATGTACCCGGTAGGCGGCAACAGGCTCTCCCAAGTAAACTAGATAATTCACTAAATCAGCAACATACATGTCGTATTCCGTTTTAGTAAGTGAGCCTGGTTTGCTCAATTCTAGTTTCTTCACTTCACGCTTACCGCCGTGGCCATCGTCAATAGTCTCCACCTTAAGCAATTGCTCTCCCTGCAGTTGGTATAGCACATGGGGCATTGCAACGTTGTCGAACACCAGATTATTCCAACCAGTGGTGGTGGATTCGTCACGATAGAACTGGCGCAAATAGGTGTATAGCCAATCTGCACCACGTGAACGAGCAATCACAGATAGATCAGGTGGAACTACTCCAAACCATTGCTTGGCCTCCTTCTTTTTCATGGCAATTGTCATTAGATCACCTAGCTTCTGTCCTGTGAAAATAAGGTTATCAATAATTTGTTTTTTGCTTAGCCCCAGATCTCTCAGTCGGTTGTAGCGCATGAAATCAGCACTATGGCAAGTTAAACAATAATTAACGAAGATCTGCACTCCGCGTTGCAAAGAAAGTATATCTCTAGGCCGAATCGGGGCCTGATCCAATGTTACTTTCGATCCACTGGCAAATGCTGTAAGCGGAACCAGGCATAAAAAAAATAATAAAACTCTTATTCTTCTCATCCAGTCAATCTCTTTGGCTCAGGCTTGCATTTATCTATTTTGCTGTACCACGGCATCAGAATAAAGAACGCAAAGTAGATAACCGTAAATATTTGTGCTAGCAGCGTATATAGAGGTGTAGGGGTCTTTGTTCCCAACCAGCCAAGGACGAAAACGCTAATGACGAAAAGGGTGAGAGCCGTTTTGAAGTATGGTCCTTTGTAGCGAATTGACTTTACCGGGCTACGGTCCAGCCAAGGCAGTAGGCAAATGATCGCGACCGAACCGCCCATAAGAACTATGCCCCAAAGTTTTGCGTCTATCCAAAGGAAGTTGACAGTGGCAGCTCGTAACATCGAATAATAAGGCGTGAAATACCATACTGGCGCAATATGATCAGGTGTCTGTAGCGTATCGGCTGGAATAAAATTGTTATACTCGAGGAAATAGCCACCCATTTCTGGCGCAAAAAACATAATGCCACAAAACAGGATCAGAAATACCACTACCCCAAAGATGTCCTTCACTGTGTAGTAGGGATGAAACGGAACGCTATCTACTGGAATATTTGTCTTGGGATCACGGTTTGCTTTAATTTCGATGCCGTCAGGATTATTCGAACCGACCTCATGTAGAGCTATTATATGCATCACCACCAGCACCACCAACATAACCGGTAATGTCACGACATGGTAAGCAAAGAAACGATTAAGTGCGGCATCTGAAAGCGTGTAGTCGCCTAAGAGCAGGTTTGACAGCGGCTCACCGACTACCGGAATTGCATTAATCATGCTTATAATTACCATCGCGCCCCAGTAAGACATCTGCCCCCATGGTAGAATATAGCCCGTAAATGCCAGCATCATTATGACAAAAAAGATTCCCGTACCAATAAGCCACAAAAGCTCTCGTGGCTTACGGTATGAGCCATACATCATCCCGCGGAACATGTGTAAATAAACCACTACAAAGAACATGGAAGCTCCAGTGGAATGCATGTAGCGAATCAACCAGCCGAAATCTACATCGCGCATAATATATTCCACTGAGGCGAATGCCATACCGGCATCCGGCTTATAGTTCATAGTGAGGAAAATGCCAGTTAGGAGCTGATTCACTAGCACCAACATAGCCAAAGAACCGAAGTAATACCAGAAATTAAAGTTTTTTGGTGCGTAGTACTCGGTAAGGTGAGCCTTCAAGTTAGAAGTTAAAGGAAAACGCTCATCTATCCACCCTACGATCGAGGTCAATCGTTTACCCATTTATGCAGCTTCCTTGCTAACGGCACCTATTAGTAAAATATTTTCGCTTAAATAAGTGTGAGGTGGCACAAATAGATTGGTGGGTGCAGGAACATTTTTGTAGACGCGCCCCGCCAGATCAAACTTGGAACCATGACAGGGGCAAAAGAACCCACCCAACCAATCAGGACCAAGATCTGCCGGAGCAATCTCTTTGCGAAATACTGGAGAACATCCCAAGTGTGTGCAAACACCTGAGGTCACCAGAATCTCCGGCTTGATTGAACGCGTTAAATTCTGAGCATATTCTGGCTGTTGATCCCTTTCCGATTTAGGATCGCTTAGTTTATCGTTAAGCTTCGGAAGAGTAGCCAGCATCTCAGGGGTACGATTCAACACCCATACTACCTTGCCACGGTATTCCACCAGCAGTAGCATACCTGGTTCAAGTTTGCTGATGTCAACCTCTACCGGCGCCCCCGCCGCCTTAGCACGCTCACTAGGCATCATACTCATCATGAAAGGTGTCGCCCAAGCAACACTCGCGATCCCACCCGCTACTGACGTCGCAGTAATTAAGAAACGTCTTCTTCCACTCATTTCTTTATTCTTATCAATATCTTCCATATATATCGGTTCCATCTCTCTCAGCTAGGAAGTCTGCAAAAAACTCGGGGGGATAACCTTAATACTGTACCATAATAAATAAGAAAAAATAAACCTCCCCTCTCTCTCTAATAGCAGCTTTCCACAAGCCAATTTTATCAACATCCTTGATCAGCAATCTCTTCCACATTGAGTAAGATTTTAATCCATGGTAAGAAATCCAAGCTAAGTTGATGTTTGATAAATCATAATATTGCGATGAGTAGCTCGCTAGTAAAGCCAGCTTTAAAAAGGTATTATTTTGACCATCTTTATAAGGAAGCGTGGCCGAGCGGTTTAAGGCACTAGTCTTGAAAACTAGCGAAGGGGCGACTCTTCCGTGAGTTCGAATCTCACCGCTTCCGCCAAATACTGTTTCTCGCAATAGCTTCCAGTGCGGAAGCACCTATTACTTGATATCAAGGAAACAGTTATTTATGTGCAGTAATTCCCACTTAATCTGAAAGGTTGTGACAGAATCAATTTCTAGAATTGGCTAGATCGGTAGGTTAGTAGTTGTTAAAATCTATAGCAAGTGTCGAAGTACTTGACTTTTAAATTCTTATACCTTTATAACTCTTTGAATTACATAGCGTGGTACAGATATTGCTGCCATTACATACCCACCAACTAGTATCGGGTTTAACATTATTGTCTACTTAGCTCAAAATCGATGTGGAATTAAGACCTTATCTCTTCAGATTTGCTGGAACAAACTTCATTTAGATGCCATTGATCTCCGGATCAAACTAACAAGCAAACAAGATTAAATTTTGATGAAAAAAATTCACATCATTCTCATTTTTATTCTATTCGGCCTGTTAATTAGCAATGCAGTTCCAGCCGAAAGAGAAAAGCAGCCAAGAAACAAAATAACACATACTATTTCAGCTGATCAGGCCGCTGAAAGCCACAATAAGGATATCGAGATCGCAGTACAAAATGATGGCGAACAAATTATTGTTGATGCAACCTTTACTGTTCCAGTTAAGCCACAACGGGCATGGGAGACATTGACAGATTTCGATAACGTATCTAACTTCATGACTAGCGTACAGTCCAGTAAAATTATCAACAGAACGGGAAATACTTTGCATGTTTCACAGAAATCAATAATAAAATTTAGTTTCCTTACCTTTTCTTTTAAGTCAGTAAGAGAAATTAATTTATTTCCCTTCAAGAAAATTCAAGAGCGCATGATTAGTGGTAGTGTGCGCGAGATGGAGGAGACTACACTATTATTGCCAGAGGGTGATCAAACACGCATCATCTACCATGCAAGTATTATTCCCGATGTCTGGGGGCTTATATTTGTAGGAGAGATTTTTATCGAATATGAGGTACGTGAGCAATTTCAAGAATTAATAGAAGAGATTTTCAGAAGGGAGCAAGTAGGTTATCAACAGGGTGTAGTTATGAACACCCCCTCCATTCGATAATTAGACGGTGGGTAGAATTTGCGATGATATCGACCCCAGCTACAAAACTACACTGACCACAGAAGCTAGCAGAGCAGATGCCAAGCGACCGCGGTCCCGTTCTCAATTTGGTCGTGATCACTGGTGTAATCATAAAGTATACCCATCAATCAATAGCGGGCTAAAATTACTGTGACGCGTAATAATTATGTTGACTCTACCCAACTGGGCATACCGAAACTTGGAGTGGTCGTAAATCAATTTCTTATCGTAACAGAATCAATTGTGGTGTTGCATCGCTGCCTACGTAAATAAATCCATCCTGACGAAAACGTTCTACCAGTTCCTTGGCAGATTCAAGAGAGATTCCAAAAACCAACAAGCTTGGCTCACTAGGCCATCGACCTGATGGATCTTTGCCTTCTCCCTGCAGATAAGGCAGATTACGGGCCTGTATCTCTACAATTAGTTTTTGCTCGGCAATACGATTTGTTGTGTCAGAAGTTGGCTTACCCAATGGATTCCATGCTGTGATGAATGCTGCATGATCCTCTTTATTGGTTTGGAACCATTGAGCAAGCTCAGGGCTCGGTCGACCAACATTTAAAACAAATCGCTTAACAGTATTCACCTGGTAGTCTGTCGCAAGGTAAGCGTCGATAGTTGCTACAGGAATGGCTGTTTTAAAAATCGGAAAAACTCCTGAATTGATGGGTATAGTAAATAAGCACCCATAAAGGCATTTATTAACTAGCTACTTAGCGGAGAGAGCATCCGCCGTGTCCATGTTCGCGGTAATTCGTTACTATCCACCTAAAGCACTATATAAAAGGCTATTAAGACTTTACTTGTCCGTTAGCATCCGCCATAATACGCCTAAATCCGTGTTTTGTGGTAAGATGGATGGTAAGACCAATAGCTTTGTCTATATAATAATATATTATATATCAATGTATTACTGTTGTTAATTGGAGGAGCCAGACGCGTCCAACTATCGTTACGTTGATGACCCTTGCGGCCAAGCTTATTATTCAATTAAGAAATTCCCACAATCAATAGTCGATTGCTAACACCGCACAATTTAAAAAATGTTATTTCACGA
>JAZGCR010000021.1:0-5388 GCA_036477105.1 Nitrosomonadaceae bacterium
TCATCGTTGGTGACAATGATGAATTTTGTGTACATGAACTGACGCAAGAAACTCCACACACCAAACATCACGCGCTTGGCGTGACCCACGTACTGTTTTTTCATACTTACCACTGCCATTCGGTAGGAGCAGCCCTCAGGCGGTAAGTAGAAATCGGTGATCTCTGGAAACTGTTTTTGTAGCAGCGGTACGAATACTTCGTTTAATGCTACACCTAGAATTGCTGGCTCATCTGGCGGCTTGCCAGTGTAAGTGGAGTGATAAATCGGATTGTGTCGCATGGTAACGCGTTCAACTGTAAATACTGGAAACGTTTCTTGCTCGTTGTAATAGCCAGTGTGATCACCGAATGGACCCTCAAGGGCTGTTTCATTGGGGTAAATAAATCCTTCCAGCACAATTTCTGCGCTTGCTGGAACCTGTAAATCATGACCCAGACATTTTACGATTTCTGTTTTTGAGCCGCGCAGCAATCCTGCAAACTGATATTCGCTCAAGCTATCCGGTACCGGAGTGACCGCGCCGAGTATGGTTGCAGGATCTGCTCCCAGCGCTACTGCAATTGGATATGATTGTCCTGGACTGGCAAGGCAAAAATCACGGAAATCTAGTGCGCCGCCGCGATGGGCTAGCCAGCGCATGATGAGTTTGTTAGGCGCGATTACCTGCTGACGGTAAATGCCTAGGTTCTGCCGTGCCTTTTGCGGGCCTTTGGTGACAGTCAATCCCCAGGTAATCAGTGGGCCGACATCCCCCGGCCAGCATGTCTGGATCGGTAATCTGCCCAGATCTACGTCTTTGCCTTCCCAAATTATGTCTTGGCACGGCGCGCTCGAAAGTACTTTTGGTGCCATGTTAAGAACCTGCTTGAGTACTGGCAACTTGTCCCACGTATCTTTCAAACCTTTGGGCGGATCTGGTTCCTTCAGATAAGTTAGGAGCTTGCCCACCTCTCGAAGAGCTTCAACCGATTCCTTTCCCATGCCCATCGCCACACGTCTAGGCGTACCAAACAAATTCCCCAATACAGGGATATTATGTCCTTTGGGGTTTTCAAACAAAATGGCAGGACCACCAGTCTTCAGCAACCGATCACAGATTTCGGTCATTTCCAAGTATGGGCTGACTTCAGTTGTGACGCGCTTTAATTCGTCCTTACTTTCCAGTTGTGCGAGAAAGTCCCGTAGATCTTTATATTTCATTGGATGAGTTAAAAGGTTGTCTTTATGAGGTAATCGAGCGCAATGCCGGTAAACACCGTTGCACCTACCCAATTATTGTGAAGAAAAGCTTTGAAACAGCAAGCCGGCTCTCGATCGTGAATCAGGTGGTACTGGTACATTATAAGCCCTAGCGCAGTCCCAAGGCCGACATAATATGCAACATCCAGTTTTTGGATTAGCCCCACGCCAACCATGATACCTATAAAAATTATATGGCACAGCATGATCCCAGCTACATCGAAGCGCCCAAATGTGATGGCGGAGGTCTTAATGCCAATCTTGAGATCGTCAGCTTTATCCACCATTGCATACTCCGTATCGTAGGCAATTACCCAGAGTAGATTTGCTATCATTAGCAGCCATACAATCATCGGCAGCTCATCAGTCTGTGCGGCGAATGCCATCGGTATACCGAAACTAAAAGCAATACCGAGATGTGCCTGTGGCATCACAAAGAAACGCTTGGTAAATGGATAGCTCGCTGCAAGAAACAACGCACATATCGACAATAAAATGGTAAGGCGGTTTAGACTAAGAATCAGGAGGAACGCACAGAAACTCAGGCCTGCCGCTAGAAGCAGCGCTTCTTTGGTGCTCACCACCCCGGTTGCTAGCGGGCGGTCCTTGGTACGCTCAACATATGGATCGACATTGCGGTCTGCATAGTCGTTTATCACGCAGCCAGCAGAGCGCATAAGTATCGTACCTAGCACGAATACCCACACGATGGTCCAGTTAGGCATGCCACCTGCAGCAAGCCACAAGCCCCATAGTGTAGGCCATAGCAGCAACAGAATGCCAATGGGTTTATCTAGACGCATCAGCTTTTCGTAATGCTTAAGGCGTTCTGTGATAATCACTATGCTAAGTCCAGGATGGTGGGAAGGAACACTTCGGTAACCAGTATGGGCTGTTCATGCAAGCTGAATAAGGAACGACGCGCCCACAGACTTAAAGGCGCTGCCTGTAAACCTAGGCAGGCTCGATGAAACAGCGAATGACCCGAATTCAGCTTTTTGAATCGAAGCGGCGTACGCTTGACAACCGGGTTGGTAAACAGCACCGTACCCAGCGATTTGTTACCAAGGGTGCTCAACCCGCACCACGCTCCCCGTAAGTTTTTTCTTGCCACAACAGAGTGAGCAAACACCACAGGAGTTTTGCCACAGTACAGATAGACTTCGCGAACATGTGCCAATTCTCCGGGACGCAAGCCTAACACGGCTAGCTCATCTTTACATGCTGCAGCAAGCGATTGGAAGACTGGTTCAACGCGAAAATTTCTGCAACGTAGTTGAATAAGGCGAGTAAGAGATCCGCGATTCAGCAACCAGTCACGAGTTTGGGGCGCGATGGACAGCGGTGCAGAATGCCATCTTGAAAACTGAGCAGAGCTCATTACAACAAAAATGAAAAAGGAGAATTATGCCGCATAGCCTGATGCGTCTGAATCTCTCTCAAGAGTAATGTGAAGGTTACCAATTCCAATCTCATTTCGTTAGAGACACTTTTCGTTGGTTTAATTGCTTGTTCCTTTCGTACTATCTCATGTTGTCTGTAATACTTGTTCGTTGCTACCTAGTTCCGCTTCAAATCTAAATCTGGAATTATTGTATATAGTTTGCCTATGAAACGCTCTGTACAGAATGGAAATTTTTTTGATACTTACTCTATTCCATAAAATTTTCAGGCATACAATCATCGTTTTCTCGACAACAACAGTAGCAACATGGGTACGCCCAACAGTGCGGTCAACACCCCGACTGGCAATTGCTGGGGTGCCCACAGAGTACGTGCCAGCGTATCTGCCAACGTGAGAAAACAGCCCCCTAATAGTACGGACAAGGGCAACAGCCAACGATAGTCGTTAACACCTAGCAAGCGGACGGCATGAGGGACAATCAGGCCAACAAAGCCGATGGCACCGGCCAACATCAGTGCTGCTACGGTTACTAATGAAGCGCATAAGTAAATTCCCACTTGCAGTGGTAGCACCGCTACACCTAGTGTTTTTGCCTTCATCTGGCCTAGACTGAGAACATTAAGACTGCTGGAAAAGACCATGCTTACAATTCCCACAATCGAAAGGGTAATCCATGCTGGTAGTATCCCTTCAGCACGGGAAACATCTCCCATCAGCCAAAATAACATCCCTTTCACATTGTTGACCGGCGCGAGAGTCAGGAGCAGAGTATTAAGTGCGGTGCAGCCAGCAGATAGCACCACCCCCGTCAAGAGTAATCGATAGAGGTTCCAGTTGCCAGCACGAAAGCTCAGTCCGAACACAACTGCAATTGCAATCCACGCGCCTACCAGTGATGTTAAATTGGTTAGTACCAATCCCCATCCTAACAGCATTGCAGTAAGCGCACCCACTGCCGCACCGCCAGATACGCCTAGAATATAGGGGTCTGCCATCGGGTTACGTAACAACACTTGTAACAATGTTCCCGCAAGTGCTAATAAGCCACCGCAGGCAAATGAGGCTAATACTCGTGGTAAACGAAGCTGCCAGACTATCTGGGTGGTGGCATCATCTGCTGGTAACAACAATATGTGGGCTATTTTGTAGAAGGGAATATTCACGCTGCCGAACAGTAATCCAACAAACAAACTTCCCGCCGCGAGCAGCAGAAGAATGATTAGTAGTGTTAAGGGAACTTTAGCGAGGGTCACGCGATTAAGTAAAAATCAAAATGCTTTGGTACGTATTAATATGGAAAATACTGTAAATACAGCACATTAACTAAAATTTTATCGTAGACTGATGATTGGCCAGCTGTTTTTTTCCGCATAACTTTTGAGCGTTGCATCGGGATCCACTGCTACAGGGCGAGTTACTTTGTTAAGCAACGGCATATCATTTAGGGAGTCGCTATAAAACCAGCTTTCAAGGAATGATAGCCATGTCAGATTACGCTTATCTAGCCAGTTTTCTAACTTCGTTACTTTTCCTTCTCTAAAGCAAGGCGTCCCTGAGACTTGACCGGTAAATTCACCATTTTTCTGCTCCGGTTCGGTCGCGATTAGGTTGTTTACTCCCAGCGCTTGTGCGATTGGAGCGGTAACGAAGCGATTAGTGGCCGTGATAATGATACATAAATCACCTCCTAACATGTGTTTATTGATCAGTTCGTGTGCGCCCGGCGCAATCAGTGGTAAGATTATTTTCGCCATGAATTCATTGTGCCATGCATCAAGTTGGGTACGAGAGTGGCGTGATAACGGCTTCAACTGGAAGTCCAGAAATTTATGTATATCTAGGGTTCCGGCTTTATACTGTTCATAGAATTCTAAATTACGTACTTCATATACCTCACGGTCGAGAACCCGTTGCTCAATTAGGAATTGCGCCCATTCGAAATCGCTGTCACTAGTCAGAAGCGTATTATCAAGATCAAATAGGGCCAGATTCATGATGTGGTAGACAGTAATTTGCGTAACATCGAGATGGTGATTTGACGCTGATCCGTAAGTGAGTAAAGGTCAAGAGCGTCGAGTGTGACCATCAATGATGGTAAATCGCGTTGTCCATGTTGCAGTAGGTAGTCGCATACATCCTGGGGTAAGTTAAATCCACGACTAGCAGCGTGGTTCTTCATGGCTCGTATTTTTTCGTCGTCAGACAATTCATGAACCTGATAAACTAGTCCCCATCCCAAACGTGTGACCAAGTCCTTGCGCAAGGTCAATTGTGCCGGAGCAGTTGATCCACTTACCAGCATAAGTGCGTGACTTTCATCTCGAATGTGGTTATAGAGATTAAACAAATCAATTTGTGCTGACGCGTTGAGATGATCAACATCATCTACTGTTAAACAGTCAATCTCCCTAATTGCGGAAAACTCTGCATTTATGTTACGCGTGATGCTGCACTTAATATAAGCTGCATTTAGTTTGTTTTGTGTGCAAGCTTCAACTACCGCTTGTAATAAATGGCTTTTGCCGCATCCCTTTACACCCCACAGGTAAACAAAACGTTCTTGCTCCCGCCCCCCAAGGATATTATCAAGGGTCTGCAATAGTTCTAAGTTGCGTCCCGGCACGAAATTATCTAGTGCAGGAGGTGAGGAGGGGGTGATGTCTAGTAGCAGTTGCTTCATTTACGAATTGTAGAGAGTGCTTTCCAAATATTGCTTACGTACATGACGCAACCAAACTAGTA
>JAZGCR010000022.1:0-4190 GCA_036477105.1 Nitrosomonadaceae bacterium
GTACCTTAGGGGAGAAGGCGTAACCCAGGACTATCTGGAAGCCCTAAAATGGTGTCGTCTGGCTGCAAAGCAAGGAAATGTGAATGCGCAATCCAATCTTGGTTTGATGTATGGCCAAGGCAAAGGCATAACCCAAGACTATCAGCAAGCAGTGAAATGGTATCGTCTAGCTGCAAAGTAGTGAGATCACATTTAAGTAATGACTCTAATTCCTATAGACCGTAAACAGCTTATTCTGGAAGATGCGAAAAAACGTATCTTAATGAACCACACGCTAGAACAAATAGCAGTGAGTCACGGCATCACCAAGCGAACTCTAAATACATGGTTAATGTCACTAGGTGAGGAATACCAAGAGCTACGGAGAGTTTGGGCTGATAACATGCCAACCGAAGCATTAGAAGAAATAGATAACGCAACAGATAACTTTCCCCTCGGGAGGGCAAATTCAAAGCAGAGAACTGCTACTTGGTATGCAAAAAGAAGAAGACCAGTTGAAGGGTGTCCGTTAAAGGGGAGAGTATGGGTGGATTGGGGTTCTTGATGCCCTTGCCTCGTCTGAAAATGATAAGTCTTGCATCGTTGTTATATAGCAGAATGCAAAAAAACTGAATTGGACGCAGTAAATGGGTGGCGGCGGGAATCGAACCCACACCAGTCAATACCTTATTAATCATAATATTATCCGAATAATAGCCGGCCTAATTCTTTGAAATACCCCCAAAATACTCCCAGAGTGATGGATGTTATCGGATTGCTTTGAAGATTGGCGCGGCCGTCCAGTTTGGCACAAAACAGACAGTCACAAATGACTGCTATCGACCCTAAGGAGACCTTTGAAGGTTGAAGGTAACTGGCTCGCAGATTTGTACAAATACGGGTGCTGGATTATTGAGGTTCCGGTTTGACGTTGGCAATAGCTTTATTCATCAAACTCGATAGCACCTTTATTAGTTCAGCCTCATCTTTTAAGCTTGGAACGGTTTTTCAGAGATCCCACCCAATACAATTACAACTCCAACACTTCCTACTAACTCAAGGTAGTGCTCATCAGTTACAGGATTACCGGTGGCATGGGACAACCGAGAACATCCGAAAAGGCGCGCAATAATTCGACTTCAACTGAAGATATTTTTTGGTCATAGGTAACACTGGCAGCACAGGCCTTCAGTAGTTGGGGCTTGGCGAGGGGTTTTAATTTTTCCAGTTTTTGCAGGGAGCGATCCAGATCTGAAAAACTGATTTCATTTCTTGCCACTAATTGAAGACGGCCGCATTCTAGATTCTTTGTTGCTGCAACAAATGCCGCTTCAATTTCATTTTGGTCCTTATGACCGACATAGGCCATTACCGATAGAATCAGCTCAATTTCTTTCTTGAGCTGCCCGGCATGGGAATAGCGCGTTTTCGTGTGCGCCAGCTTAAAGAACTGCCCATCTAGATGGTTAAATAGAATTTTCTGTAACGACCATTCCAGTAGTTTCACCCTAGAATTCATTTCAATTAATGTGACAAGATTATCTCTGAAGACTTGGTACTGATCCAGTGATAACTGTTTAAGTGCTGGTATGGCGATATCAATTATCGGCAAACGATATTTAATATCCAGCCCACCCATCTCCGATAGTAGTTTATGCGTTAACACGAAGACATCTGGATCGGCATACTTCTGTAAACGCGCCAATTGCCTGCCACGCACTTTCTCCTCCGGATCAAGCACCATGGAATAAATAACGGCTCGGGCGCCATAGGGCTCACGAGCAGCTTCTTTAATGACCATGGACAACCCAGCAATCAGCGACCGAGCGTAATTGATTGTTTCTGGTTTCGGGTTGCCGATTTGATCAATCACATTCGCAACATCTGCCATTGCGACGCCGACAGCAATGGTAGTGACCTTGTTGGCAAGTTCTTCGCGCGTCATGGTTTCTTTTTTACCGACATCTCTCTCATCCCGGGGTAAATCAGTTTTATCGGAAGAATCAAATTCTCCATTCCAATGAGGATCGATACGTAGGATGCGTTTGGTTAGTGGTGGATGCGTAGCGGACAACAATTGCATAAAACCCGAAACGCCCTGAGCAAAAAAAGCATGATTGACTTCGTTTGCGCCAGGGGTTTTCACTTTAGAGCCAAACTCGAGCCCGCCGATTCTCTTTAATGCACCCGCAATCCCGTCCGGGTTACGGGTAAACTGAACCGCTGAGGCATCCGCCAGATATTCCCGTTGCCGGCTCACCGCAGCCTTGATTAGGTTACCAAAAAAGGTGCCAGAAAAACCAATGACCATTAGCCCAACAGCCAGCGCCAGTATCCCGCCCGCACCTTTATCGCTACTCCGCCCGCGCCTCGAAAAAGCAGTGGAATACAACAAATAGTAACCAGCCATGCCGATAATCACGATGCCATTTAGCACGCCCATTAAGCGGATGTTGAGCTGCATATCACCATTAAAAATATGACTGAACTCATGAGCAATAACGCCTTGCAGCTGATCACGACTTAAATGATCGACCCCCCCCTGAGTAACCCCGATGACGGCATCGCGTGGCGTAAAACCAGCCGCAAAGGCATTAATTCCCGGTTCATCCGCGAGTAGATAAACGGGCGGTGCCGGCGTGCCGGAGGCGATCGCCATTTCTTCCACCACGTTCAACAATTTTCGTTGCTTCAGGTCGTCCGTATTTTGCGGGATCAACTGTCCACCTAGTGCTTCCGCAACAATCTTGCCACCGGCCGATAAGACCATGATCTTGTATAGACTGCCCATCAGCACCACAACAATGACACCTGCGCTGACAACGGCAAATATCTTCCAATCCATTTGCTGGAGAAACATCCCGCCGTCTTGCATTTGTTCGCTATTGATATAACCGAACACCATCATGAAAAGGAGATTAGTCATGATGATTAAGGTAACCACAGCTAGTGCAAACAGGAAGACAAGCTGGAACGTGTTTTTACGGACACGGTCTTGTGATTCAAAGAAATTCATTTCAAACGTTTGAATATGTAGGAGTGACTAGAACGAGACTTTTGGTGCGGCCTGCATGGCAGCAGTGTCTTCAAATTCCAGCAGGGTCGAATCCTGTGCATGACCAAATCGTACCGCAAAAAAAACAGGAGGGAACGTTTGCTTATACGTATTATAGACCATTACCTGGTCGTTAAAGGCTTGCCGCGCGAATGAAACTTTATTCTCGGTGGAAATAAGTTCTTCACTTAACTGCATCATATTCTGATTGGCCTTGAGATCCGGATAGGCCTCCATCACCATATTAAAGTTCATCAGGGCACCAGCCAATTTGCCTTCGGCACCGCTCAGGCTTTTTATCGCCTCGGCATTGCCCGGATCAGCTGCCGCTGTTGACAGCATATTGTTAGCCGCATTACGCGCCTCAACCACTGCCTCCAAGGTTTCACGTTCATGCTTGATATAACCTTTTGCGGTCTCAATAAGATTTGGTATCAGGTCGTAACGCCGCTTTAATTGCACCTCGATCTGTGCAAAGGCGTTTTTGTACCGATTCTTCAGCGTAACCAGTTTATTAAATATCCCGATCACATAAAAAACGATCAGTGTTACAGCAACCAGAATGACTATTAATGAGATATCCATATTTCTAGCTTTTTTCAACTGTTAAATTAGGCAGAGATTTTCATCTTACACTATATATGTGAGTAGTCGAACCCTGGAGCCAAGCCATAAAACGGAATACTTACAAATGAGGAGGAGTCCATATATGGACGTTCAACGGTCAGATTAACGATGGGGGGGTCAGCTGTCTAAGGCGCTTGAGTTGTTTCTGAGCGAATCGGCTGGCTCATGTTCGCTGAACCGTCTGGTTTGTTCGACTAAATCGAATTCATCACCTAATGAAGGTCACATAGAAAATGTTTTAAGTTGATACTTTTGTTGGCAGGGAAACGGACCCTCTATAAACCAATGTTTGCAATTCTCATGGGATAGGGCAGAAATCTGGCTACCTCTAGTCTCGAATTCATCATGCCAACATATATTACCTTGATGGTCCCGAAGAATGGATTTTGCGGTTTCCAGGGTAAATTTATTTTCATTTAGCTGACATAGTTGCCTGACTCGTCCTCCCCTGCAGTCAGGAGAAAGAGGGTCTTCATTCGTTCCAACTGAAAAGTGCTGAGCAAAATCAAAATCTGATCTGTTTGATACG
>JAZGCR010000023.1:0-3624 GCA_036477105.1 Nitrosomonadaceae bacterium
AACCGCCTGCGCACGCTTTACGCCCAGTAATTCCGATTAACGCTCGCACCCTACGTATTACCGCGGCTGCTGGCACGTAGTTAGCCGGTGCTTCTTCTTCCGGTACCGTCAGTAGTCACGGGTATTAACCGTAACCGTTTCGTTCCGGCTGAAAGAGCTTTACAACCCGAAGGCCTTCTTCACTCACGCGGCATGGCTGGATCAGGGTTTCCCCCATTGTCCAAAATTCCCCACTGCTGCCTCCCGTAGGAGTCTGGGCCGTGTCTCAGTCCCAGTGTGGCTGGTCGTCCTCTCAGACCAGCTACTGATCGAAGCCTTGGTGAGCTTTTACCTCACCAACAAGCTAATCAGGCATCGGCCGCTCCAAAAGCGCAAGGTCTTGCGATCCCCTGCTTTTCTCCTCAGAGATTATGCGGTATTAGCACACCTTTCGATGCGTTATCCCCCACTTAAAGATACGTTCCGATGTATTCCTCACCCGTTCGCCACTCGCCACCAGGGTTACCCCCGTGCTGCCGTTCGACTTGCATGTGTAAAGCATGCCGCCAGCGTTCAATCTGAGCCAGGATCAAACTCTTCAGTTCAATACTGTTACAACACTCGCTTGACGTGTTACTTTGCGATTCCAGTTTTTGCCCCTAAGCTTTCTAGACACATACCAGAATCTATCTTACATCGTGCGAGCACTTCAACTCTTAAGCCGCCCGAATACTCTGTCTCGAAAGACTGAACACCCGGGCGCCCCAGTCAAGTGCCCACACCTATCGGCTGTAAATTTTTAAAGAACAAATCTGTCCACGAACCTTAAGTAGACAGAGAACCGTACGATTATACAGATACCTAATATAGGGATCAAGGTGTTTCTGGTATTTCTAAATATATATTCTGTCTGAGTATCAGAGGATTATTACCCTAGAGAATTTCCGCTTACCTACCTGTACTACTGCAATTTCGCCACGGCTTACTTTTAAGTTCTTGTCACTTACTTTTTTACCGTTTAATTTTACACCTCCTTGTTCAATCATGCGTAGTGCTTCAGTCGTGCTGGCAGTGAGTCCAGCTTGCTTGAGAATTTTTGCTATAGGTAATCCGTCACCTTCAGCATGCAGATTTTTTTCTGGGATATCATCTGGTAGCACACCATGTCTGAAACGTGCCTTAAAGTTGGTCCATGCTGTCTCTGCATCTCGTTCGCTGTGAAAACGGGCTACAACTTCCTTAGCAAACTTTACTTTTATATCGCGTGGATTACGACCTTGTTCCACTTCCTGCTTCCACAGGTGTATGGTACCTAACGATTCAAATGATAGTAATTCTATATAACGCCACATCAAATTATCAGAAACTGACATTAACTTACCAAATATTTCTTCAGCACTCTCAGTTATACCAATATAGTTACCCATAGATTTAGACATTTTGTTGACACCATCAAGCCCTTCTAGGAGCGGCATGGTTAGAATACATTGAGGCGGCTGGCCAAAATGCTTTTGCAATTCTCGTCCCATTAGCAAATTGAATTTCTGATCAGTGCCACCTAGCTCAATATCTGCTTTGAGCATGACCGAGTCGTAGGCCTGGATCAGCGGATACAATAACTCGTGAATGGCAATGGGCTGATTGCTTTGATATCGTTTGCCGAAATCATCCCGTTCTAACATACGAGCGACGGTATGAGTTGCCGCTAGTTTGATCAGGTCAGTTGCATTCAGCTTATCCATCCAAGTGGAGTTAAATACTACTTCGGTTTGATCGGACCTCAGTATCTTGAATACCTGATGGGTATAAGATATCGCGTTCTCTGCCACCTGTTCGCGGGTTAGCGGAGGACGGGTAGTATTCTTGCCACTGGGGTCGCCTATCATACCAGTGAAATCACCGATCAGAAACAGAACATGGTGGCCCAAATCCTGCAACTGGCGCATTTTGTTGAGCAGAACTGTATGACCCAAATGTAAATCCGGGGCAGTAGGATCAAACCCAGCCTTGATTTTTAGCGGACGGCCTGTGGAAAGTCTTTGTTTCAGCTCTTCTTCTACCAGAAGCTCGTCGCAGCCACGCTTGATAATTTCTAACTGTTCTTGTGTATGTCTGGTCACAGTTGTGTTAGGGCAATACTATCCAAGGTTATTTTCTGCAAAACCCCAATTGATTAGTTTTTCGATAACTGCGTTAACATAGTCCACTCGGCGGTTCTGGTAATCAAGATAGTAAGCATGTTCCCACACGTCAATAACCAGAAGCGGTTTTACCCCTTTGGTTAAAGGTAATTCCGCATTGGCTGTCTTAGTTACTTCGAGCTTATCGCCATTCATTACTAGCCATGCCCAACCACTTCCGAATTGAGTCATTGCTGCAGAAGCCAGTTCCTTTTTACATGAGTCCAGGTCACCGAAAGAGCTCTCTATTTTCTGCTTCAAAACTACAGGAAGTTCTCCACCACCTTTTGGAGATAGACTGTTCCAGTAAAAAGTGTGGTTCCAAATTTGAGCGGCATTGTTATATATACCAGCTTTATCAACCCGACCAGCTGTTGCAGAGATAACCTCTTGCAATGTCAAATCTGTAAGTTCTGTCCCAGTTATCAGTTTGTTCAGGTTATCAACATAGGTTCTGTGATGCTTGCCATAGTGGAAACTCAACGTACGTGCTGAGATTACAGGATCTAGTGCATTATCTGCGTAGGGCAGGGGCGGCAGTATATGTGGCGCTCCTGTGGGAGAATTTCTAGTTTCATCGTTGATCATTATTTTGACTCCTCTGTTATGATAAAAAAACTTACCTCGTTTTCTTTTCCTATTTGTAAATACAACCGAATTCTGCAGAAAGACATGAAGCATAGACGATTGATAAAATTCCAATAAACAGAATATTATGTTTCAGTTTATTAAGCGGGATACAACTAAATTTCTCAGGTATAAAAAACAAACATGCGCCCCATGTTTCTTAGGGCTAAGTATATATGAAATATTTGTGTTTCATTAACTGAATCCTTGTCAGTTGAGCCATATTACCTTGCCAACCACACTATTAAAGTATGTTTACGCCACTAGCTAAAAAAATGAACTGATCAATATCGTTACGTAACTGTTTATCCGTTTTTGTGGTCTAAGATAAGTTTCAGAAGTTTGCCATTCCACTTGAGTGGATGGTTATAAAAAAAGCATTTAGGCTCGTCACACCGTTCAGGAATCGGAGGATTTTGTTGTTGCCGTCATCGAAGATAGTATTTTCGGATGGTAGGTTGCGTTCTCGATTCTTCATCGGGCCGATAGCAAAGCACTTCTTCTTTGAGAGTGAATTTTGGCCTAGAGGTTGTCATTTCTGGGACTCCAGCTCAATTGATGCCTTAAATTTGAAATACAGCAGTTGAGACTTTCTGTTGTTTATGCTGACCTGCATTCTTCTTAGCATAGCTGCTTTATTTGCAATATTCATTCTTTGTTGCAAACTACTTCAGCAATTCGCATTATTTTTTTCTGGGAATTTTTCGCCAAAATTACTTTTCAGTACCTTGATGCGTAGGTTTTATCCATTTTTCTTTATGTCTGATTGTCAAGACAGCACAAGGGGCGTGTCTGACAACGAACTCTGCAACACTTCCGATGGTAAATCGTCTCCATC